>CAKQBM010000030.1 GCA_934216185.1 uncultured Streptococcus sp.
CGCTTCTATATCGAGAATCGAAAGGTTCTAGCAGAAACGGCGAGTCAGACCTACAACATTGATTTACGGCTCTATCAGGTCCTTGAACTTTTGCCAAGCAATTTTATCCAAATTTCCCAATCAGAAATCATCAATATCAACTCCATCTCTCATCTCAAGCTCACCCCCAACGGTTTGGTAGAAATTTTCTTGAAAAACGAAAACTTCACCTACTCTTCACGCCGTTACCTAAAAACCATCAAGGAGAAATTAGAACTATGAAAAAACAAGTATTTCACGACGCAACCGCCGGTGTTCTTATCGGCCTCATCCTCTCTATCATCTTTTCACTCATTTATGCACCGAGTACTTATGCCCCACTAAATCCCTACTCTATCATCGGCCAAGTGATGGCTCAACATCAGGTTCACGGTGCCCTGGTCTTGCTCTACTGCACACTGATCTGGGCAGCTATCGGTATTCTCTTTAGTTTTGGCAATCGCTTGTTCAAGCGTGACTGGAGCCTGCTCCGTGCAACTCTGACCCATTTCTTCCTTATGTTAGTAGGCTTTATCCCATTAGCAACCCTAGCAGGTTGGTTCCCCTTCCACTGGAATTTCTACCTCCAGCTCATTATCGAGTTTGCGATTGTCTACCTCATCATTTGGACTATTTCCTATAAAAGAGCATCAAAAAAAGTAGACCATATCAATCAACTCTTGGAGCATAGAAAGTAAGAGTTCTGATAAAACTTCCTAGGATAAAAAAAGCCAAGCCTAAGCTCAACTTTCCAACTCATACAAATCTGCAATAATAGCTGCGACATGTTTGATATCTCCCAGCATACCTCGCATTTCAAAGTCGGCCAATACAGGAAAACCAAAACGTTGACTATATTGCTTGGCTGTCAGGCAATATTGGTTATTAAAGTTACGATTTCCTGACCCAACCACGCCAAAACACTTACTAGCATTGTCACCAAAGGCGATAAAATCCCCCACTGGTGTTGTCAAAATCTCGACATCTCCGTTATCAACACCATTCCCACCTTCTAGGTAAGTCGGCAAAAAAACAACATAGGGATTATCCATCTCATAGAAATCTTGGCCTTCCTTGACCAAATCCTTGATATGAATCTTTTGAACCTCAATTCCCTCGTACTGGGACAAGAGATAGTCTTTCAGGCGTGTCACAAAACTCTCAGTGTTGCCACTTAAACTAATATAAACTAAAGAAATTGTCTTCATATGTACCTCCATGATTTTATTTTTAATCGAAAAAGAACTACCAAGATTGTATCTTGATAGTTCTTTTTTGTCAATACTTAGGCAAGATCTTCTGTTTCCTCTTCTTCTGCCAAGGCTTTTTGTTGACGCCACATCTTATAGAAGACAAGGGCTAAGAAGAGAACATTGATGACGATATAGAAAATGCTGACAGCTTTTGAACCAATACTCATTGTCAAACGCATGGTCTCATCTTGAACCAACTGCACCGCGTCTTGCAAAGTTACATAGGTATAAATCGAACCAATAATAGCTAACAAAACATAGCCAACGTAAGTATAGTTTGCATATTGCAAATTCTTACGAACAAGGAAGACAATAGCTACTACCACTAAAATAGCAGATAGCACAATCAAGGCCATATTAAAAATAGAATGAGATGCTTCTGCTACTCTATAGTTGTAATTAAGCTGGTCTTCTAATTGCTGAGCACTGACCCCTGCAACCTGTTTCTGAACGGCACGAAGGGCTTCTTTGCTAGGTAAAGGACTCACAATTCCAAACAGAGACGGAACTGAAATAAGGGCAGACAAGATTAGCAAGACCCATAGATAAATCGGTTTCTTTTTCATGATAGAACCTCCTAATGTTATTATTGATATTATAGCACTTTTTGTAAGGGAATACAAATTTTATAGTATCGTTGCTACCTGTTTTCGGTAGGCTTTTGGCGATTTTCCGCACAATTTTCGGAACACTTTATAGAAATATCCAACGTTACTGTAACCAACAGCATAACAAATATCTTCGATGCTGTCACTAGTTGAAAGTAAGAGTTGCTGGGCAGCCTTAATCCGTTGTTTGTTTAGTAACTCTGCGAAGGTCGAATCGGTTTCTCGCTTAATCAACTGCCCTAGATAGACAGGATTGATAAAGAGGGCCTTACTGATATCCTTGAGGGAAAGCTCTTTTTGGTAATCACGACCAATGACTTCCAGCACACTGACCACATTTTCATTCATACGGTATTGACCGAAAAAGCTGGTCAGAGTTTCCTTGATATAAGAAACCAATTCATCGAAGGATTGAATAGCATGAATGGTTTTGACAATGTCCGTCATGTCATCAGCTTTGAGATGTTCAAACAAGTGAAAGACATCCATGACAAACTGGATAAAAAGCTGTTTGGTAATCGGAACACGAGGTGTATTTTCAAGAACTACCTTCTCCAAAAGATTCAACTCTTCCACGATTTGATTGAGATTCCCCTGAATGATAACCCTATAAATCGGTTCGTAATAGGCAAAGAGGCTCTCCGACTGCTGTAGATTTACAGAGCCATAAAAGAGGGCTTTCTCAGCATTCAGTTTCCAGCGTTCAAAATGTTCTTGATAAGGAGCTTCAAAAGGCGTAACAACTAACCCATCTAGGGGTTGGTTAGAAATAAAAATCTGCCAGTCTTGACCCAAGACATAGTAGGGAATAGTGAAGGAGCCTTGTTTTTCCTTGGATAGACCTATCCACCAATTCTCCTTATCTCCTAAATAACTAACAAATCCAGCCTCGTCTAAATCTTGACTGAGGGTCTGACTTTTCTTTCCTCTCTCGCCGAGCTGGCCTGCAATCTTCTCCAACAGATTTCCTAACTCTACCTTATCAACAGGCTTGACCAAATAGTCCACCACACTAAGGTTCATGGCTCTTTTTACGTAATCAAACTCCTGATAACCTGAGAGCAGGATATAGGCAGCATCTGGTAAGATTTCTTTCATCTCCCGAATCATATCAAGCCCTGTTTTGTCGGGCATATTGACATCTGAAATGATGACATCGACGGGATTTTCCTGAACATATTCTAGAGCTTCATCGGCATGACTGGCTGTTGCGACGACCTCCATATCCCACTTATCAAAGGGAATCAAACGTTTCAGACCTTCTGTCACCATGTACTCATCATCTACTAATAATACTTTATACATTTTCTCCCTTTCTACTCATCTTGAATTATAATACGATACTGAACACCGGCTTGCTCTGCAGACTCTATAGTAATGGCATAGCGGTCTCCAAAATAGAGCACAAAACGCTCGTGTACATTGACAATCCCGATAGACTGCCTTTTCGCACTATAGCTGGCTTGGTGTTCAAAATGTCTCTGACTTAATTTTTCTCGGAGATTTGCCAGCTTTTCAACCGACATTCCTCTACCATTATCGACCACCAAAATTTCCACAAAACCATCCTGTTTAAGGGCTTTGATGCTAATCACATTATCTGTCCGCCTGTGGTCAACACCATGCGCGAAATAGTTTTCTACCAGCGGTTGCAAGGTAAACTTGGGAATCTTCATATTCTCTAACTCTGGGTCTATCTTGAAACCATAGGCAATAGATTTAGGATAGCGAACCATGCAGAGATAGCTGTATTTACGGCAAAATTCTAATTCCTGTTTGAGAAGAGTTTCTCTTTCGTCAGAAATATTGTTACGCAAGAGACTACTGAATTCATAAATGATATCCGCTAACTCATCTTGACTCTGCATGACTGCATACATACGCAAAAACTCCAGCGTATTATACATAAAATGAGGGTTGATTTGCGCCTGCAAGGCCCGCATATTGGCATCTTTTTGACTAAGCTCTAACTGATAAATATCATGGATATTCTTTTCCAAGCGATCCAACATATCATTGGTGGTCTCTGCGATTAAAAGCAATTCCTGATCCTTTTCAAGCGTATCAATGCGAAGACCTTCTTCCCCTTGGGCAATAGCCTGAATAGAATCCACCAAATCCACTACCTGCTTTTGGTAATTAGCAAAGGTCTGCCTCAAAGTCAGATAGAGAATGACAATAAAGAGAAGGCTCAAGCCCACAATCAAAGCAGAGCTAGTCACTGTTCCTTGTAAAACAAAGTTTTTAGGAACTGCCACCTGAACCTGATAACCATGAGAAGTTAAGCCAACTAGCCAATTTTCACTCTCCTTATCAACTGTCTCACCAATATGAAAAATCTCCGTATCAAAAGGTGAGGTCACTGTTACTGCCATCGGAGTATGACCTCTAGTATTATCAATGGCATGGTATAAAACAGCAGGATCCAAGGAGATGTAAATCACTCCTAAGTCTTGATCTGACACTGGATCTGACACCGGAATGGCAAAACTATTTCCTGCTGGTTTGAAATCCTCAGCCCTGATTTTTTCTCCACTACGTTTGTCTTTAGTAGAAACATAGACTTCCTTGTAATCTTGAAAAGCAATGGCCACTCCAGTTACAAAATCATTTCGAACATAGAGGTCATCAACATTTTCATGCAGAGAGACTGATACATAAGGCGAAGCTTTCCGCTCTAATTGCCAGTAAAAATAGTCTGGCATGCTAAGGCTAAAGTATTTATAGATTCCCTCAATACGAGCTTGATTTTCAACTAAAGCCTGAGCTATCTGGGTTGACTCTCTATGGTAATATTCAATTTCACTCACTGTTCTAGCAATTACACGCTGGGCTACTCTCTGGGCTTCCTTTTCCCGTGAATCCCAGTCAGCATAGGAGAGTAAGATTGCAAAACTCGCAATAATAATGATCATAACTGAACTGTAGGTTCGCAGAAGCGTATGTAGCCAAAACTGCTTCATTCTATTTTGTCGCCAATTTTTCATGGATACTTTCATAGACCGGTTCCAACATATCACTGATAAAGAAATGCCACATCCCAATTCCTACAAAGAAAAGTAGGGCAGGCATATAGTAACCAATTGCTACAAGTAGCACAGTACCAAGGAGAACCTTAGCCACAGCCGCTAAGCTCATAAAGATGCCAATCAAGGATAGTTTGATACTATTTCGATAGGACAAATCAAAATAAACTTGTAATTTCAAAGATACTGTATAAGCCAAAAAGATCAGGGCAACTACTAGGACATTCAAAAAGGTCGCAATCAAATGAATAATAGTCTGATGAGGCAATTGCACCAAGAGATACAGCCCATAGATTAAAACTAGATCCACCCCTAAAAAGCTATAGAAAATCAGGTTGCTTGAGACGAAATTTTGCTTATAAAGAGACCACGCCTCCTTCAAACTGTATTCCCGAAAGCTATAACCATGTTCTGCATATAAGCTCATCAAGGTGGTACTAGCCGGCGCTAGACCAAGGATAATCCCTCCTGCTAAAGTTAATAGCCAAAAGAAGGCTGTCGCAACCATCCCTAAAAAGAAACGATTAAAGACAAAGTCTAAAAATCTCCCCATGATACCCTCCTAAAAATAACTATGAAACCATTATATCATATTTCAAGCGTTTTCAAAAATTTCTAGTATCCATTTACAATCCCATCAAACCGTGGTACAATGAGAATTGTGAAAAAATTATCAGGAGACAATTCATGAAAAAATCTATCTTAACTACACTACTTTTTGCAGTTCTTTACTTCCTCTGCATGGGGATTGGTGTCCTTTTGGGCAATCTCTTTGATCAAACTGGAAACATGTTTTATGCGCCTGCCTTTACTGCCCTTGTCGGCGGTAGCGTCTATATGATTATGGTCGCAAAAGTTCCGCGCTTTGGAGCCATTACCACTATCGGCCTTGTCATCGCCCTCTTTTTCTTGGGAACTAGACACGGTGCTGGTGCCTTCCTTCCTGGAATTATCTGTGGCCTGCTAGCAGATGCCCTAGCTAGCCTAGGAAAATACAAGAACCAAACAAAGAACTTCCTTTCTTTCATTCTCTTTGCCTTTAGCTCAACTGGTCCAATCTTACTTATGTGGATTGCGCCCAAAGCCTACATGGCAACCCTGCTAGCAAGAGGAAAATCGCAAGAATATATCGACCGTATCATGGTCGCGCCAAATCCTGGAACCATCCTTCTATTTATCGCAAGTGTTGTCATCGGAGCCCTAGTGGGGGCCTTGATTGGACAAGCCTTGAGTAAAAAATTTGCGCAGAAAATCTAGTAAATAAAAAAGAGCCACACGGCTCTTTTTTATTTATGGCTCAAGACTTAGTCAAGAAATCTCCCAAGAATTGGATTGCAAAGATAATCAAAATGATAATGATGGTTGCCAAGATGGTCACATCGTGATTGTAGCGGTTAATATTCTTCGAAAATCTCTTCAAACCACGTCAGCGTCGCCTTACCGTAAATATGGTTACTGACTTCGTCAGTCTTATCTACAACCTCAAAGCAGTGCTTTGAGCAATTTGCGGCTAGTTTCCTACTTTGCTCTTTGATTTTCATTGAGTATGAATTTAAAGATAATCAAAATGATAATGATGGTTGCCAAGATAGTTACATCGTGATTGTAGCGGTTAAATCCATAAGCGATGCCTACGTTACCAATACCACCAGCTCCAACCGCACCAGCCATAGCTGTTTCCCCAACAAGTGAAATCAAGGTCACAGTTGTCACACGGATCAAATCTGGAAGACCTTCTAGTAAGCCTGAGCTTCCTCGGTTAAAATTTTTTACCTGAAAAACTTCTTTTTTCTAGTGATAAAACCAACCCTATCACACTCACTACCAAAAACACCCACCAACAAAGCCTGATATCTTGCAAAGCTAAGAAGGAAAATACAGACATCCCCAAGGGTAATGTTAGGGAAAAAATCATACTCAAGAGATTATTACTTCTAGCTAATACATCCGCGCTCAAATTAGACAATAACAGAGTATCTAATTTAGGCATTGATTTCGACATCAAATACATGACAAAAGCTAAGCAAGCAACACCTACTAGAGGAGAAAAATCTAAAATATTAGCAGTAGCAAGTAATACAAACAGAATTGCATTGAGCGATAGCAATCTTGAAAACGACCATTTACCAAAATAATCATGGGGAGTTAGGCTACCAATAATAGCTCCTCCCAAGCTAACACATTCAATTAAAAATAGGGCTTGAGCATAGCTGAGATGATAGATAGTATGGTCTAATAAATAAAAGTGATAAATACCTCCAACAGCTCCTCCCAAAGTATTCATTACCAAAATGACAAGGATAATTTTAAGCAATGATTTACTTTCTCTTTGCCTAAAGATATCATCCATGTCCGCATAGATTGCCTTAACTTGTTGAAGTAAACTAATCGACTCATTCTCTACCGTTACAGACAAATACGTCAATTCTCTTCTATTTTTGAACAAAATAAGAGAAGATAGTAAAAAGAAGCCAGCATTCACAATTGCAACAAAAGAAAAATTTTGGTGGCTTGTTGTGAGTAACCACACTCCTAAGGCTTGACCTCCTAGATTTGATAAATAGGAGACAAACTGAGTAAAGGAATAAGCTTCATAGAGCTTATCTTCCGAAATGTTATGCTGGATAATCGGCATACGAAGGCCTGCTGTGTAATCTGATAAACTATCTGAACAGATATTAACCATACAGATAAAAGCAAACGTTACGAAGTTCTGGTTACGAATCACACTAGCAATCAAAAGAAATAGGAGACTTTGCACACAACCAACCCAGATAATTGTCCCTGCTTTATTCCGAGTATGATCAGCCTTAATCCCAACATAAAAAGTAAATAGGAAAGGTAAAATCGTAATCATATTCGCCATAAATACAGCTATATTTTTAAAGGGTAGACTCGCAGCATAAACGATAAATACCAGATTATAAATATAAGCTCCACTTGAGCTCAAAAACCTTGATAAGGTCAGTATTCTAAATAAATGATGTTTTAAGAATAGTTTCATAACAGGCCTTTCTCATATTTCAAAGAGTATTCTATTGAAACCAGTCTAACAAAAAAAGTGGGGCTCCCCACTTTTTTGTAATATATTTTTTCTGAAAATAGAAACTCTAGCGCCTAGAAACTACTAATTATCAATCCATCTACAAGGCTATTTATTTTTCATCAGTCGATGTAACGAGAATATATTACAAATCTTTATTTGAAAGCTGATTTGCAAAATAGTTTTCATAGTATCTTGCACCATCTACATACTCTAAATCTTGTAAGATTGTAATGCCTCTCTGGATTTTTTCAAGACCCTTATTTTTTACATTAAAAATAGTATCATAATACCCTTTAGCAATCATATAAATGATTTTAAGATAAGCTTGAGGTTCTGGCAATTCTCGTTTTTCAATCTGAAAGATAAAATAATCTGCTTTTAATTTATCCTTTTCCTCTATCGCTTTAAAGAGTCCATTAATTAAAATGGTGTCAATACCAACTTTGTTACTAGGTAAAGAGCCTAATAAATCCGTCTTTTGTAACATCTCCCTAGAATATTTAAAATAGAGGGGCAGAGGGAACAAAGTAGAAATCGTTGAAAATAGTTCCAATTCATAATTTCCCCAGATATCAATAGTAAAAAAATAGTCATAGAGAAAAGTCAGTTCTTCATCCGTTGCCCTTATTTTTGAATCAAAAAACACGAGAAGGCTTTTGATACGAATCATTTGTAAAAGATAGCTTTTTTCACCACTTGATCTATACTTTTGAGTCGTCTCTTCATACAAGGAGCGTAGAGAATCAATCCCTTCTCTGTCATATAGATCCCAAAGATTTTCTTGAAAAGCCAGAACCTTTTTCTGAGAAAAACCACGTACCAAGTACATAAATTCATTCAAATCAGAGTGGATATTATCTAAGGCAGTAATCAATTTCATAGAGGATAAATCTGCTTCTCCACGCTCAAATTTGCTCAGCATGGAATAAGTGAACTCTCCTCCCGTCGCCTCCTGTAGGGATACATTCCGACTCTTTCTCAATTCTTTAAAAACTTCTCCCAGATTTTGCATATTGACTCCCCACAATTCTTAACTCTCTAACTCATAAAAGTAACGGTTGATAGCAGTCAGTACAGAAAATTTTAAGTCTTGACTATACCTCAAACTCCTGTGAATGATATACAGATTGCCTAGCTCTTTTTTATTTATGACTCAATTTCTTGGTCAAGAAGTCTCCCAAGAATTGGATTGTAAAGATAATCAAAATGATAATGATGGTTGCCAAGATGGTCACATCATGATTGTAACGGTTAAATCCATAGGCAATGGCTACGTTACCGATACCACCAGCTCCAACTGCACCAGCCATAGCTGTTTCCCCAACAAGGGAAATCAAGGTCACAGTTGTCACACGGATCAAATCTGGAAGACCTTCTGATAGGTAAACACCTACGATATCCCAGAATGTCGCTCCGCTCGCTTGAGCTGCCTCAATGACACCGCCATCCAGTTCAGCCAAGACAACCTGTACCTGACGGGCAAAAAAGGCAAAGACTGCAAAAGATAGGGGTACGATAGCCGCATTTGGACCAATGCTTGTTCCTACGATTAGATGAGAGAAGGGTGACAATACTGCCAAGAGAATGATGAAAGGAACCGCACGAAAAATTGAGGTAATTTTGTCTAAAATCCAGAAAACGACTTTATTTTCCAAGACACCACCTGGCGCTGTTAAGACAAGGAAAAGACCTGCAACAAGCCCCAAGAACCCTCCGATGATGAAGGAAAGAACTGTCATATAGAGGGTTAGGTAGATGGCTGTTCCCCAGCCTGCCTGACCAGCCCAGCCCATTTTATAGACATTTGGTAAATAGGTTTGAATCAATGATTCCATCTTACTCTCCTCCTTTCAATACTTTTAGCTGTACGCCTGCTTGACGAATGGCTTCTTGGGCACCTGCCAACGCTGCTTTTTCACCTGACAAGACCACCACCAATTCTCCAACAGGAGTGCCATCGAGGATTTCGATATTTCCATAGAGGATATTAGCCGTTACTTGATAATGCTTGTACAATTCATTCAAAAGTGGCTCGTCTGTTGAAGCTCCAGCGTACTTGAGTTGCACCAAGAGACTGTTTTCAGACAAGTGTTCCACGATTTCTTGCTTCTCGATTTTGACCATGGCTTCGTCAATACCTGTGGCTGTTGAGATAAAGTCTTGAGTCAAAGGTTGTTTAGGGTCTGAGAAGATTTCAAGAACACTACCCTCCTCAATCAAATGACCATCCTGCATAACTGCCACACGGTTGGCAATGTCTTTGACAATCTGCATTTCATGCGTAATCAAGACAACCGTCAAGCCTAATTTTTGGTTCAAATCTTGCAACAAGGCCAAAATCTGCTTGGTTGTCTTAGGGTCAAGGGCAGAAGTTGACTCGTCTGAAATCAAGATTTTTGGATCATTTGCCAAGGCACGCGCAATGGCTACACGCTGTTTTTGCCCTCCAGATAGTTGTGAAGGGTAGTTTTCAGCACGATCTGCCAAGCCAACCAAGTCCAACAACTTGGCTACTTTAGCCTTCTTTTCTTCCTTGCTAAGTCCAGAGTGTTTGAGGGCAAAGGCTACATTCTCCTCTGCTGTCTTTTGGCTCATCAGGTTAAAATGCTGGAAAATCATTCCGATATCTTGACGTTTACGACGCAACTGCTCTGCCGTCAAGGTCACCTTACCATCAAAAATCACATCGTCGTCAATGGTAATTTTCCCTGCAGATGGTTTTTGCAAGAGGTTAATCACCCGTACAAGAGTTGATTTCCCTGCTCCAGAATATCCAACGATTCCGTAGATATCCCCTTCTTGGATGTGAATGGTCACATCCTTGACCGCTGTGATGGTTCTCTTCTTTTGGTGAAAAGTCACATCGATCTGATCTAACTTGATAATATCTCTACTCATAGCTTCTAATCAGCTCCTCTACTAATTCAATATGGGTGTAATAATCGGCGATTCGCACATTTTCATCTCCACCGTGGTCTCGGCTATTGGCATTCCCTAAACCGAAGGCTACCATAGGCACCTCTAGGGCATCAAAGACCGTATGCATAGGCCCTGTCCCCGCTGTCGTCGGCAAGACTGAAACTCCCTGTGGATAGAATTTCTTGGCCAACTCGATTACGTTGAGAATGGCTGGCGCGCTCATATCGCTTCGATAGCTCATCTCTCCCAAGGTATAGTATAATTCTACCTTATCAAAGCCATTTTTGTCTAGCTGTTTCCGAATTTTTTCCAGAACATCATGCGGTTCTAAGCCCGGAACCAGACGAACCTCTAGCTTGGCACTGGCTTCTGCAGGCAAAATAGTCTTAACCCCCTGACCTTGATAACCAGACTGAATCCCTTCGATATTAAGGGCTGGCTCGAAAAAGAAACGTTTTAGAAAGGCCATCCGCTCTTCCTGTAAGAGAGGCAACTCCAATCCATAAATCCGACTAACTTCCTCTGGGTTTCGTTGACCATAAGTTTCTAGCAAGGCCATTTCTCGTTCATTTGGTTCTTGAACTTCTTCGTACAAGCCTTCAACCAAGATACGGCCATCTGCGGCACGAAGAGACTGTAGAGCTTGAAGAAGGTACCAGGGAGCTGATTCCACAACCCCACCATAACTAGAATGGATATCCACATCAGCACTTTTAACCTTGGCATCAAAGGTCACAATCCCCTTATTTCCACCAGAAATTTCCAGCTGTTCCAAGGCATTTTTGGTTCCTTGTTCCCAGACTAACAAATCTGCACCACGGAGTTTATCCGCATGTTTTTCTAGATACTTATCTAGGTCTGTCGAAGCCGATTCCTCCGCTCCCTCCATGATAAAACTGATATTGACAGGCAGATCATCATGGTGCTGCATGTATTTTCTCAAAGCACTCAAACGAGCTGTGATATGACCCTTATCATCGTCAACCCCACGCCCATACATAAAGCCATTGCGCACCGAAAGCGTAAAGGGATCCTCTGTCCACACCTGATCTCCGTCCGCTGGCACAGTGTCATAGTGGTTATAGAAAATCAGGGTCTTGGCATCTGGGCGCGAACTCTTGAAATGCGCCATGACAAAAGGAGCCGTATAAGTCTCATCAATCTCCACTTCAGCCCCAACACGCTTAAAAATCTCACCCAGATAATTTGCGACTTCCTTAAGTCCGACCTGCTGGGCAAAGACTGATTTCTTAGAAATCAAGGTACGCAAAACCTCAAAATAATGCTGGGCCACATGATCCTTTTCAAATTTTTCAATCTGTTCTTGTTCGCTAGGAAAAACCATATTCTCTCTACCTTTCTATGAACTACTCTTCCTGACAATCCATGCTCTATACAAAAGCAAGAGGTGGAATTTTCTCTCCCACCTCCCTGTTTCTTATTACCAAACTGGTTGATCCAAACCGTCTGATGTTTCTTCGATAACTTTTTTCACTTCATCCGTGTGGTAAGCTGCAACAACTTTCTTGATAGCATCAGCTTTTGGTGATGTTTCCCAATCTTTTTTCGCAACAATGATGTTGTACCATTGTTTTGAATTTTCATCAGCTTGTTCTTTGAAAAGTGCTTTCTTGTAGTCCAATTTTGCTTCTGTAACAAAGGTATTGTTTACAACGGCAGCGTCAACTGATGACAATGAACGAGCTGTTTGGCTAGCGTCCAATTCAGTGATTTTCAAGTTCTTTGGATTTTCCTTGATGTTAGCAACTGTTGCAAGAGCAGTTCCAGAAACATCCAATTTAATCAAGCCAGCTGATTGAAGCAAGTAAAGCGCACGGCTTTCGTTTGTAGCGTCATTCGGTACAGAGATTTCTCCGTTTGCTGGGATGTCTTCTACTTTAGTGTACTTGTTGTCACTTCCATTCAAACCTGAGTAAAGGCGGATTGGAGAGATGTAAGTATCAGCAATCGCTACAAGGTCTTTTCCGTTTTCTTTGTTCCAGTTGTTCAAGAAGTTGTAGTGTTGGAAAGCGTTCAAGTCTACTTCACCATCAGCAGTTGCCTTGTTTGGTTGTGAGTAGTCTGTGAACTCTGTAAATTCCAAGGTGATGCCGTCTTTTTTAACCAATTCTTGAACTTTATCCCAACGTGCTTCTTCAGAACCGCTACGGTTAACAGTTGCAATTTTAATAGTTGTTGCATTGTCTGCTTTCTTTTCTGAGTTTCCGCAAGCTGCAAGAGCCAAACCTGCGACTGTAGCAAGGGCTGCTACACCAAGCCATTTTTTGATTTTCATGATTCTTTCTCCTTAAAAATAATACCGTACTAGTATCTCACAATTTGTTTTATTTCACAAATTGTTATTAGATAGTCAGATATATAGTTTAAAACTATACCTCTAAAAACTGAGAAATCACCCATCTTACTCAGAATGGATGATTTCAGGAAATTATTTAATATCGGCTTCTGCTGGTAGATAATTGTCTCCGAAGAATTGTTTAGACAATTTTTCAAGAGTTCCGTCTTTGTAGAGTTCTTGGATACGTTTGTCTACAAATGTTTTCAACTCATCTTGACCTTTAGCAAGAAGTGGGTAAACGTAAGGTTGTTGGTCGCTTGGAAGTTCGATAACTTTCAAGTTGTCCAAGCCTTGATTCTTGATAACTGTTTCAACACCGATTTTATCAAAAATCTTGTAGTCAAACTGGCCATCACTCAAGCGTCCCATGATTTGTTGGAAGTCTGCTTTAGTATAGTTAAGGACAGTTGGATTATCTGAGTGTTGTTTGTTGTAGTCTTCTAACTGTTTCGCAGATGTTGTCCCTTGAACAACTTCTGTTGATTTTCCACCGATATCATCAAGCGATTTGATGCTAGAGTCATCTTTTTTCACTACAAGAACGTTAGGGTTTTTAGCAGTTGGGGCTGCATAAAGGTATTTTTCAGCACGTTCTTTCGTGTAGCTGATGTTGTTAACAGCCATTTGGTAACGGTCAGCGTCAAGTCCTGCAAAGACTCCTGACCACTCTGTCTTCTCAAACTTGACATCATACTTGTCAGAGTCTTTAAAGATAGCGCGAACCACTTCAATTTCATAACCAGTCAATTCACCATTTTCTTCATAGTTGAATGGTTTTGGTGAAGCATTGGTTGCAACGATAATTTCTTTCTTGCTAGCTGCTTCTCCTTCTTTCTTAGCACCACCTGAGCAAGCCGCAAGCACACCTGCAGCAACAAGCCCTAGGGCAGCAAGAGATGAATATTTAACGATTTTTTTCATGTCATTTCCTCCAAAATAGAATACCTTATAATCTTAACAGAAAAAGAGCATTTACGCCATTATATGATATCTATCTCTGTGATAGGTTTTCTTTATG
>CAKQBM010000031.1 GCA_934216185.1 uncultured Streptococcus sp.
GAAGCTGGCGTATTTGCTTTGAGTGTTGGTGTTGGATTGACACCTGAGATGCTTCCTATGATTATCACGGCCAGTCTAGCAAAAGGCTCCATCATTATGGCCAAGGAAAAAGTGGTTATCAAGAAACTCAATGCCATACAGGACTTAGGGGCGATTGATATTTTGTGTACAGATAAGACAGGAACTCTAACCCAAGACGAAATTGTCCTTGAATATCCCTTGGACATCCACGGACGCTTGGATTTGACCGTCTTGAGACGAGCTTATCTCAATTCTTATTTTCAAACGGGCTTGAAAAATTTGATGGACAGAGCCATCATCAAGCGGACTGAAAAGGAAGCAAAAGAACACGCCCTCTTGCAAAATCTGGCTCAAACCTTTCAAAAAATAGATGAGCTTCCTTTTGATTTTGAACGTAGACGGATGAGTGTTATCGTTAAGGATGAACACGAAACGGTTAGTTTGGTAACTAAGGGAGCCCTTGAGGAAATGTTGACGATTTCCAGTTATGCGGAATATCATGGAATGATTACTCCCTTGACGGATGCTATTAGAGAAGAAATTTTAGCAGAAGTTAGACAACTAAATCAACAAGGTTTGCGTGTCTTGGGAGTGGCCTATAAGTCAGGTTTGAGAGAAGGTCATGCCTATACAGTTGATGACGAAGGAGATATGATTCTAACTGGTTATTTAGCTTTCCTAGATCCTCCTAAACCATCTGCAGCACCAGCAATTAAGGCACTGTTAGAACATGGGGTTCAAACAAAGATTTTGACGGGAGACAATGAAAAAGTTACCCAAGCAGTCTGTGAAAAGGTTGGTTTGGATATCAATCAGATGCTGTTGGGGTCTGAAATTGATCAGATGAGTGATCAAGAATTGGCCCAAGCCGTAGAGGAGGTAACAGTCTTTGCCAAACTTTCTCCTGACCAAAAAGCAAGGATTATTTTGCAGTTTAAGGCTAATGGTCATGCTGTCGGCTATATGGGAGATGGAATCAATGATGCTCCTTCTATGAAAGTAGCAGATGTGGGGATTTCTGTTGATACAGCAGTAGATATTGCCAAAGAAACAGCTGATGTTATCCTACTCGATAAGGATCTCATGGTGCTGGAAAAAGGACTTGTTGAAGGTCGTAAGGTCTATGCCAATATGACTAAATATATCAAAATGACAGTGAGTTCTAATTTTGGAAATATCTTATCCCTATTGGTCTCTGGAATCTTTTTGCCATTTTTACCAATGGCACCAGTCCATTTGATTATCCTAAATCTAGTCTATGATTTGTCTTGTATTGCCTTGCCTTTTGATAAGGTGGATAAAGATTTTTTGAGAAATCCGCATACCTGGGAAGCCAAGTCTATCACACGTTTCATGGTTTGGATGGGACCTATCTCTTCTGCCTTTGATATTTTGACCTTTATTTTGCTCTATTTTATCATTGTACCCATGACGACAGGTCAAGCCTATGTCCATGGAGCGGAGTCTGCCGTAGGATTTATTGTCTTGTTTCAGACAGGTTGGTTTATCGAGTCCATGTGGTCACAGACCATGGTTATTCATATGTTGCGTTCAGCCAAAATCCCCTTTTTACAAAGTCGTCCAGCTTGGCTAGTCCTTGTGACAACCTTATTGGCTGCAGCCTTTGTGACCTTCCTTCCCTACAGTCCTCTCGCAATCCTACTTCATCTAACTCCTTTAAAACCGATTTATTTCATCTTTTTACTTTTCATTATTATTTTGTATATGATTAGCGTGACAATTGTGAAAAAAATCTATATCAAGAAATATCAAGAATGGCTGTAAATTTCATTTTGTCAAGAAAAAAGTACGAAAATGACGAAAAAAGTCAAAAAAATTTAAAAATAGGTCGCAAGTCGGATGTTTTTTATGGTATAATAGACTAAACTGATAGTAACATGTAGCGAAAGGGGTAGGTACATGATTAAAATTTATACAGTCTCAAGTTGTACTAGCTGTAAAAAAGCAAAAACCTGGCTCAATGCCCACCAGTTAAGTTATAAAGAACAAAACCTTGGTAAAGAAGGAATTACGCGAGAAGAATTACTGGATATTCTGACAAAAACAGATAACGGAATAGCCAGCATCGTTTCGTCTAAAAATCGCTATGCCAAAGCCCTTGGAGTGGATATTGAAGATTTGAGTGTCAATGAAGTCCTCAATCTGATTATGGAAACACCGAGAATTTTAAAGAGCCCAATCCTTGTAGATGAAAAACGCCTGCAAGTTGGCTATAAGGAAGACGATATTCGTGCCTTCCTACCACGCTCTGTCCGTAATGTAGAAAATGCAGAAGCACGTTTGCGTGCAGCTCTATAAACATCAAGGCTGGGAGCAATTCCCAGTCTTATTCTATTTTATACTCTTCAAAAATCTCTTCAAACCGCGTCAACGTCGCCTTGCCGTATGTATATGTTACTGACTTCGTCAGTTCTATCTGCAACCTCAAAACAGTGTTTTGAGCTGACTTCGTCAGTTCTATCTGCAACCTCAAAACAGTGTTTTGAGCTGACTTCGTCAGTTCTATCCACAACCTCAAAACAGTGTTTTGATACTCTTCGAAAATCAAATTCAAACCACGTCAATGTCGCCTTGCCGTACTCAAGTACAGCCTGCGGCGGCTAGTTTCCTAGTTTGCTCTTTGATTTTCATTGAGTATGAGCTGACTTCGTCAGTTTTATCTGCAACCTCAAAGCTGTGCTTTGAGCAGCCTGCGGCTAGTTTCCTAGTTTGCTCTTTGACTTTCATTGAGTATTAATCTTAAAAAGAAAGAAGAAAGAAATGAAAAAAATAGTTCTTGTTAGTCTAGCTTTCCTTTTTGTCCTGGTTGGTTGCGGACAGAAAAAAGGAACTGGACCAGCTACAAAAACAGAAAAAGATACGCTTCAGTCGGCATTGCCAGTTATTGAAAATGCCGAGAAGAATACAGTTGTAACCAAGACTTTGGTTTTGCCCAAGTCAGATGATGGCAGCCAGCAAACCCAAACCATTACTTATAAAGACAAGACTTTTTTGAACCTAACCATTCAACAAAAACGTCCAGTCTCTGATGAGTTGAAGACCTATATTGATCAACATGGAGTGGAAGAAACTCAAAAAGCTCTTCTTGAGGCGGAGAAGAAGGATGAGTCTATCATAGAAGCTCGTAAATTAGCAGGCTTTAAGCTTGAAACCAAATTATTGAGCGCAACGGAACTTCAAACAACGACTAGTTTTGATTTTCAAGTTCTGGATGTCAAGAAGGCTTCTCAGTTAGAATATCTGAAGAATATTGGCTTGGAAAATCTTTTGAAAAATGAACCAAGCAAATATATTTCAGACAGATTGGCAAATGGTGCGACAGAACAATAGAAAACCCAAATAAATAGACTACCTGAATTGTAGAACGTAAGGAATTATGCTATAATGGTACTATTCTAAGGAAAGAGGGTGTTAGAATGGGATTTACTGAAGAAACAGTACGTTTTAAATTGGACGATTCCAATAAAAAAGAAATTAGCGAAACTTTGACTGATGTCTATGCTTCGTTGAACGATAAGGGCTACAACCCAATTAACCAAATCGTAGGTTACGTATTGAGTGGAGACCCTGCCTACGTTCCTCGTTATAATAATGCACGAAATCAAATCCGTAAGTATGAGCGTGATGAAATCGTTGAGGAATTGGTCCGCTACTACCTTAAAGGACAAGGAGTCGATCTGTAACCTATGAGAATTATGGGATTGGACGTCGGTTCAAAAACGGTAGGGGTAGCTATTAGCGATCCGCTCGGTTTTACAGCTCAAGGACTTGAAATCATCCAAATCAATGAGGAACAAGGCCAATTTGGTTTTGACCGCGTTAAGGAGTTGGTTGATACTTACAAGGTGGAACGATTTGTAGTGGGCTTGCCTAAAAACATGAACAATACAAGTGGACCGCGCGTGGAAGCTAGTCAAGCCTACGGAGCAAAGCTAGAAGAACTTTTTGGTTTACCAGTAGACTATCAAGACGAACGCTTGACAACAGTGGCTGCTGAGCGCATGTTGATTGAACAAGCAGATATTAGTCGCAATAAGCGTAAGAAAGTCATTGATAAGTTAGCAGCTCAGCTGATTTTACAAAATTATTTAGATAGAAAATTTTAATATGAAGGAGAGGCTATGTCACACGATCATAACCACGACCACGAAGAACGTGAACTAATCACACTAGTAGATGAGCAAGGAAACGAAACCTTGTTTGAAATCCTTTTGACCATTGACGGAAAAGAAGAATTTGGTAAAAACTATGTTCTTCTAGTACCAGTTAATGCAGAAGAAGACGAAGACGGACAAGTTGAAATCCAAGCTTACTCATTCATCGAAAGTGAAGATGGAACAGAAGGCGAATTGCAACCAATCCCAGAAGACTCAGAAGACGAATGGAACATGATTGAAGAAGTCTTCAACAGCTTTATGGAGGAGTAAAAACGTCCGGGGGACGTTTTTACCCTGACGCTAAAAATAAAAACCGTCAGTAAGTCCAGTGGACGTGTTTAGCCCTGCGCTAGAAATTAGAAACGCAGGCACATCCAGTGGATGTTTTTAGCCAGTTCCTTTAAATAAGAGAGAACTGGTATGTTCAGTGAACATTTTTACCCTTACGCTAGAAATTAGAAACTCAGGCACATTCAGTGGATGTTTTATCCCACGTTAACTTCATAGTAGCTAGTTATTAGCTAACCAGGTGAGAGGCCGGGACGAAAATCCTGGCCTCGTTTTTATTAGTCATCATGCTTTGATGCGGTAATTGATTAGACTTTTGTCAAGGAGATATGTATGTTTGAAGTAGAAGAATGGCTTCATAGTCGGATCGGTTTGAATTTTCGATCAGGTTTAGGCCGAATGCAACAAGCGGTGGATTTGTTGGAGAATCCAGAGAAGTCTTACCCTATTATCCACGTAACAGGGACTAATGGGAAAGGCTCTACCATTGCTTTTATGAGGGAATTATTTATGGGACATGGCAAAAAAGTTGCGACCTTTACCTCCCCTCATATTGTCTCTATCAATGACCGAATCTGCATTAATGGACAACCTATAGCTGACGTAGACTTTATCCGTTTAGCTGAGCAGGTCAAGGAGATGGAAAAAACACTTCTGCAAACCCATGACCAGTTGTCCTTTTTTGAATTGCTGACCTTGATTGCTTTTCTTTATTTTAGGGAGCAAGAGGTGGATTTGGTTTTACTAGAAGTGGGAATTGGTGGCTTACTTGATACGACTAATGTGGTAACTGGAGAGATTGCTGTCATCACCTCCATCGGACTTGACCATCAGGAGACTCTGGGTGACAGTATAGAAGCAATCGCAGAGCAGAAAGCTGGCATTTTCAAGGTTGGGGAAAAGGCAGTGATTTCCAAATTGTCTTCAGAAGCTAGGCTTGTATGTCAGAAAAAAGCCAAATCTTTAGCTGTTGCCCTTTATCAGGCAGGCCAAGATTTTTCAATGCTGAATGGCGATTTTTCAAGTCCTTTGGGGAATTTTCCACATCTGAAAATAGGCTTGGAAGGAGTTTATCAGCAGGAAAATGCGGCCTTGGCGTTGCAAACTTTTCTTCTCTTTATGAGAGAAGGAAAGGAATCTATTGATGAGCAGGCTGTAAGACAGGCTTTGGAGAAGACCCATTGGGCTGGTCGTTTAGAGCGTATTCGTCCGCAGATATACTTGGACGGTGCTCATAACCTCCCTGCCTTGACTCGCTTGGTTGAATTTATTAAAGAAAAAGAGCAGGAAGGATATCGTCCTCAAATTTTATTTGGAGCCTTGAAACGGAAGGATTATCAAGGGATGTTGGATTATCTGACTGAAAAATTGCCTCAGGTGGAACTCAAGGTGACCGGCTTTGACTATCAAGGAGCTCTGGACGAGACAGATGTAACGGGTTACCATGTAATTCCCTCTTACCGAGAAGTTATTAGCGGTTTTGAAGAAAGAGCAGATGCCCAGGATTTGTTGTTCATTACAGGGTCTCTCTATTTTATCTCAGAAGTACGGGGCTATCTACTGGGGCATGAGCAGAAAAATTGACCTCTTTTTTGAACTTGTTATACTAGGGAAACTACTAGTTAGAAGGAAAAACTTTTGTAAATTGGTAGCAGAAAGGAAATTCATCATGAAATTAAAAGCATTCACACTTTCTCTTGCTTCTCTAGCAAGTCTTAGTCTCTTAGTAGCTTGTTCACAAAGGGCCCAACAGCTTCAACAGCCAGCAGCTCAACCGCAAACACAACAAACTCAGCAATCACAAGCTGCTTCATCTTCTACAGAAAATACAAACCAGGCAGCAACAAGTTCTTCACAAAATGCGCCTGAGGCTCAACCAACTAATATTGATGGGACTTATACTGGTCAGGACGAAGGAGACCGAATCACTTTGGTAGTGACTGGTACCTGGACACAGGTTGAAACTGACGGGGAACAAGAAATTAAGCAGGTTAGTTTCGACGCCGCTAATCAACGCATGATTATTGGTGATGATGTCAAGATTTATGCAATCAATGGTAATCAGATGATTATCGACGATATGGATAGAGAAGCGTCTGATCGCATCGTTTTATCAAAATAGACTAGAAGGAGGCTGGATTTTTTGGTCTCTTTTATGATTACTCAGAAAAATAATCATAAATACTTGCCTTCTGTCGAATACCTGAGTTATACTAGTATCAATTACCTGTTTTTAGCATTCATACTCTTCGAAAATCAAATTCAAACCGCGTCAACGTCGCCTTGCCGTACTCAAGTACAGCCTGCGGCTAGTTTCCTAGTTTGCTCTTTGATTTTCATTGAGTATCAAAATATCAAGGAGGGGATATGAAATATAGAAAATTTCAATTATTGATGTCCAAGTATGGCTTTAGTCTTTCGATTATGCTGCTTGAACTTTGTCTTGTTTTTGGTCTCTTTCTTTATTTAGGGCGCATGGCCCCTATTCTATGGGTCATTCTCTTAATCTTTATGAGTATGGCGACTATTGTCGCAATTGTCAATCGTTCTATGGCTCCCGAAAGCAAAGTGATGTGGTTAGTGGTAACTTTTGTTCCTGTTATTGGTCCTTTGCTCTATCTGATGTTTGGAGAAAGGCGATTGTCCAAAAAAGAAATCAAGCAGTTGGACAAACTTGGTTCCATGCATTTTCGGGAGGATAACAGTAAAGCTCTCCGCCAGAAATTGAAAGAAGAGGATAAGGCGGCTTACGGAGTGATCAAATCTTTGTTAAGTATGGATAGCAATGCCGACGTCTATGATCGAACAGACTCACAATTCTTTTCTTCGGGTGAAAGAATGTGGCAACATATGTTGGAAGACCTCAAGAAAGCTGAGAAGTTTATCTTTCTAGAGTACTATATTGTCGAAGAAGGTCTGATGTGGAATAGCATATTAGATATACTAGAGCAAAAGGCAGCTCAGGGTGTAGAGGTCAAGATGCTCTATGATGATATCGGCTGTATGGCGACTTTGCCTGGCGACTACACTATTCAGCTTCGTAGTCGAGGAATTGAAGCCCATAAATTTAACAAGGTGATCCCCCGTTTGACGGTGGCTTACAACAATCGGGACCATCGTAAAATTCTGGTCATAGATGGTCAGGTAGCTTATACAGGAGGCATTAACTTAGCCGATGAGTACATCAACCATATAGAACGTTTTGGCTACTGGAAGGACAGTGGGATTCGCTTAGATGGTCCTGGTGTCAAGGCTCTAACCCGTCTCTTTTTGATGACTTGGTACATCAATCGTGGGGAAATCAGCGATTTTGACCAGTATCACTTGGAAAACCAGCCTTGTTCTGGCCAAGGTCTCTGCATTCCTTACGGTAGTGGTCCCAAGCCCATCTTCCGTACTCAGGTAGGGAAGAAAGTTTATCAAAGTTTGATTAATCAGGCTACCGATTCAGTCTATATCACAACCCCCTATTTGATTATTGACTATGATTTAACAGAGAGTATTAAAAACGCGGCCATGAGGGGTGTTGATATCCGCATTGTGACACCTTTTATTCCGGATAAAAAATTAATCCAACTCATTACAAGAGGGGCCTATCCGGATTTGTTGTCAGCAGGAGTGAGGATTTTTGAGTATAGTCCAGGCTTCATACATAGTAAACAAATCTTAGTGGATAAGGACTTTGCTGCAGTTGGAACCATTAACTTAGATTACAGAAGTTTGCTTCACCACTATGAAAATGCAGTTTTGTTATATAAAACGGAATCAATCACTGAGATTCAAAAAGATTTTCAAGAGATTTTTTCAGCATCGCAAGAAATTTTCCCTCATACGATTAAAAATAGCTGGTATCAGAAATTGATTAAGGAAATTGCCCAGTTATTCGCCCCTATCTTATAAGAAATCTAGGACTGAGGACACAAACCAGTCCTATTTTTCTTACCTTTTACGAATAAGAAGATGTAGGAGGAAAGATGCTGACTCAGAAAGAATTAAACTATATCACGACATTTAAACAGACACATTTACACCGATTTCGGGAAATTGAAATCTTTGTGAAACTATGCAAAAAATCACTCAAACAGCCATCGCAAGCTGACAATCCTAGGACTTTTTGATATACTAAGACAGATAAATTGAATAGGAGAAACGATATGAGTGTGTATGGTAGAGTAGAAGAAGTTCATCAGGAGAATCGTGAACCTCTAGAATACCAAATCGAACAAGAATCGCATCATCGTGAATCAAGTCGTCTTCCTTTGGTAAAAATTTTACTATGGAGTACGCTTGTAACAGGAATAACTCTAGGAGTACCGCTATTACTCGATTTAATGAGTGCACAAGAAGTGCAGGATTTTTATACAGGTTGGGCGCTTCATCAGACAGGGAAAATTTACAGCGACTATTATGGAAGTCAAGGCTTGCTTTATTATTTGCTGACTTACGTGACTCAGGGCGGATTTTTCTTTGCCATTTTTGAGTGGTTAGCCTTGGTAGCAGGAGGATTTTTCCTATTTCGATCGGCGGACACTTTGACAGAGCAAGGAGACCAAGCTGGACAAGTGGTGACTATTTTTTATATGCTAGTTACAGGTCTTGCTTTTGGTGGAGGTTATGCGACTCTTTTAGCGCTTCCCTTCTTATTCGCGGCCTTTAGTTTAGTTGCGGCTTATCTAAGCAATCCAAGCAATGATAAGGGATTTGTACGGATTGGGCTGGCTTTGGCAGGCGGATTTTTCTTTGCTCCCTTGGCATCGCTCCTGTTTATTGCTGTAGTGAGTTTAGGCTTGTTGGTCTTTAACCTTGGGCATAGACGTTTTGTACATGGCTTTTATCAGTTTCTTGCAGTGGCTTTAGGTTTTTCACTTGTCTTTTATCCAACTGCCTACTATAGTGTTGCAACAGGAAGTTTTGGGGATGCCATTAGTGGAATTTTGTATCCAATTCATTCTATTCGTTTGGTTTCTGTTTCGGCATTGTTAGAAAATGTTTTGTTTTATGGGTTGTTGGCTCTTGGTATGGGAGTTTTGGTTTTTGTCTTTTTAGGTCTCTTTCAATCTAAATCCTCTAAACTATATGTCATCTCAGTGCCTGCGAGTTTGTTCCTGATTTTAGGTTTGATAGTGATTTTCTTTACACAGGATCCTCTACAGGCCTCCCGTTTGATGCTCATTTTGCCTGTCTTTCTTCTGCTTTTAGTGTCCAATATCAAGGGGAAACAGAGTGGTCGTAGCGTTAGAAGAAGACGCAGAGAAGAGCCTGTTAGTCTCTGGCATCTCTATACTAAGGGGAATCTTTACCTACCGATTTTAACTTTGTTATATCTTTTGGCTGTTCCTTTTTTGATGAGGTTTGTCCTTTATCCAGTACCTTATCAAGAACGTGATCGTCTTGCTGATTTGGTGAAAGAGGAGACAAGTAGGGAAGATGCTATCTATGCATGGGATGATACTGCAACTCTTTATCGTAAGAGTGAGCGCTTGTCGCCATCGGCTATTTTGTCCCCGTTGCACTATACAGCAACTGAGGAAAATCGGAATAAGCTACTCAATGACTTGAAAGAAAATCAACCTAAGGTGATTGTGGTGAATGATAAGGTGGCGCTCTGGTCTGAAGTAGAAACACTTTTGAAAGAAAATTACCAACAAGTAAAGACCGATTACTCAGAGTTTAAAGTTTATAAAACCAAATAATAAAATCAATATCTTGTGTATTTTTAAAAATTTTAGGATTTTTAACACAAGATATTGATTTTTCTTTTTAGAGTGGTATAATACTTTTTAGAAAGAACATTTTAGAAAAGAGCATGCATATGATTGCACTAGAAGAAAAAATTACAATTTTGCCAACTCTCTTCGTCGAGAAACGAGATGGAAGACGTGTTGTATTTGATGTGGACAAGATTGATAAAGCTCTCCACAAGGCGGCAGACAAGGTTATGGACGTGACACCCTTAGTCGAAAAACGCCTCAATGCTCTGACTGAGCGAATTGTCACAGAAATTCATAGTCGCTTTCCACAGGGAGTTAAGATTTACGAAATTCAGAATATCGTAGAACATGAACTCCTTGAAGCCAAAGAATATGCTCTGGCTGAGGAGTATATCACTTATCGGACACAAAGGGATTTTGAGCGCTCAAAAGCGACGGATATCAACTTTAGTATTCATAAACTTCTCAACAAAGACCAGACAGTTGTCAATGAAAATGCCAATAAAGACAGCGATGTCTTTAACACCCAGCGTGATTTGACAGCAGGGATTGTTGGGAAATCAATCGGACTACAAATGCTCCCTAAGCACGTAGCCAATGCTCATCAAAAGGGGGATATCCATTATCACGATTTGGACTACAGCCCCTACACCCCTATGACCAACTGCTGTTTGATTGATTTCAAGGGTATGTTGGCAAATGGTTTTAAGATTGGAAATGCAGAGGTAGAGAGTCCCAAGTCTATCCAGACTGCGACAGCACAGATTTCTCAAATCATTGCCAACGTTGCTTCTAGCCAGTATGGAGGCTGTTCAGCTGACCGTATCGATGAAGTTTTGGCGCCTTATGCAGAGAAGAATTACCAAAAACACCTCAAAGATGCGGAAGAGTGGGTCTTGCCTGAAAAACGGGAAGATTATGCCTGGAAGAAAACGCAAAAAGACATCTACGATGCCATGCAATCTCTTGAGTATGAAATCAATACTCTCTTCACTTCAAATGGCCAAACACCCTTTACTTCACTAGGTTTTGGTCTAGGGATTAGTCGTTTTGAGAGGGAAATTCAAAAGGCTATTTTAAACATTCGTATCAATGGGCTTGGTTCAGAACACCGTACAGCCATCTTCCCAAAACTTATCTTCACGCTTAAAAGAGGCCTTAACTTAGAGGAAGGAACTCCAAACTATGACATCAAACAGTTGGCACTTGAGTGTGCAACCAAACGGATGTACCCAGACGTCTTGTCTTATGATAAGATTGTTGACTTGACAGGTTCCTTTAAGGTGCCTATGGGGTGCCGTTCTTTCCTCCAAGGATGGAAGGATGAGAATGGCATAGAAGTCAATTCAGGTCGGATGAATCTAGGTGTTGTGACGGTTAATCTGCCTCGTATTGCTCTTGAGTCTGAAGGTGATATGAATAAGTTCTGGGAAATCTTCAATGAGCGGATGAATATCGCTGAAGATGCTCTGGTTTACCGTGTCGAACGAACCAAGGAAGCAACACCAGCCAATGCTCCCATCCTTTATCAGTACGGTGCTTTTGGCCATCGTCTGGGTAAAGAAGAAAGTGTTGACCAGCTCTTTAAGAATCGTCGTGCAACTGTTTCGTTGGGTTACATCGGTTTGTACGAAGTGGCTACTGTCTTCTTTGGAAATAGTTGGGAACACAATCCAGAAGCTAAGGAATTCACGCTGGATATCATTCGTGATATGAAACGCCGTGTAGAAGAGTGGTCAGACCAATATGGTTACCATTTCTCTATCTACTCAACACCGTCTGAAAGTTTGACAGATCGTTTCTGTCGACTAGATACAGAGAAGTTCGGCTCTATTCCTGATATCACAGACAAGGAATACTACACCAATTCTTTCCACTACGATGTTCGTAAAAATCCAACCCCGTTTGAAAAATTGGACTTTGAGAAAGTCTATCCAGAAGCAGGTGCGTCAGGTGGTTTTATCCATTATTGTGAGTATCCAGTCCTTCAGCAAAATCCAAAGGCCTTGGAAGCTGTCTGGGACTATGCCTATGACCGTGTGGGCTATCTTGGGACCAATACTCCCATAGACCGTTGCTACAAGTGTGATTTTGAGGGGGATTTTGAACCAACTGAGAGAGGATTTGCTTGTCCTAACTGTGGTAATAGTGACCCTAAAACGGTGGATGTGGTCAAACGAACTTGTGGCTATCTAGGTAATCCTCAAGCAAGACCTATGGTCAATGGTCGTCACAAGGAAATCGCTGCGCGTGTCAAACACATGAATGGCTCAACGATTAAAATAGCTGGCCATCAAGTAACAAATTAGAAAGAAATGAAATGGGAAAATATCAATTAGACGATAAGGGGCGCGCACAAGTGACCCGTTATCACGAGAAACACTCTAAAGGTGGAGTTGGTAAGAAAGAACGCTTGCTCAACCTCAGAGAACAATTTTTAAACAAGAATAAGAAAAAATAAAAGTGAGAGTCAACTCTCGCTTTTCTCTTAGTGGGAGGTAAGGATGGAACTACGCAGACCAAGACTAGCAGATAAGAAAGCTATTATAGACATGATGGAGGAATTTGAAAAATATCAGTCGCCTCACGATGGTGGTTTCTGGGATACAGAGAATTTTGTGTATGAAGAGTGGTTGGAAACAAATATGCAAAAAGAGATGGGTATAAACTTGCCTGAAAATCGCGTTCCATCGATACAGTTCGTATTGTTTGGTGAATCAGGTCGTGCTCTAGGGTTTTTAAACTTGAGATTGAGACTGAATGAGGGACTGCTGAATTATGCTGGCCACATTGGCTACTCCATTCGTCCATCAGAAAGAGGCAAAGGTTATGCTAAGGAAACTCTCCGACAAGGTTTACAACTGGCTAAGGAAAAGAACATCAAGAAAGCTCTTGTGACCTGTAGTGTGAATAATCCTGCTAGTAGAGCAGTCATTTTAGCAAATGGTGGGCTCCTTGAGGATGTTCGTAATGGAGTCGAGCGTTATTGGATAGAGGTTGCGAATGAATAATCCAAAACCACAAGAATGGAAAAGCGAGGAACTTAGTCAAGGCCGTATCATTGACTACAAGGCCTTTAACTTTGTGGACGGCGAAGGCGTGCGCAACTCTCTCTATGTATCGGGTTGTATGTTTCATTGCGAGGGGTGCTATAATGTTGCGACTTGGTCTTTTAATGCTGGCATTCCCTATACCGCAGAATTAGAAGAACAAATCATGGCAGATCTTGCTCAACCTTATGTTCAAGGCTTGACCTTGCTGGGAGGGGAGCCCTTTCTCAATACGGGTATTCTCTTGCCACTCGTGAAACGTATCCGGAAGGAATTGCCAGAAAAAGATATCTGGTCCTGGACGGGCTACACTTGGGAAGAAATGATGCTGGAGACACCAGATAAACTGGAACTCTTATCACTAATTGACATTCTTGTAGACGGACGGTATGACCGAACTAAGCGTAATCTCATGCTTCAGTTTCGAGGTTCGTTCAATCAACGAATTATCGATGTGCAAAAATCCCTCAAAAGTGGACAAGTAGTGATTTGGGACAAGCTCAATGACGGAAAAGAAAGCTATGAGCAGGTGAAGAGAGAATGAAGAAAAAAGACCTGATAAAACAACTGGTTTCAGAGATTGAAATGGGAAGGGTTAGGACGCTGGGAATCTACGGCCATGGAGCTTCAGGGAAATCAACTTTTGCTCAAGAATTGTACCAAGAACTTGATTCCCAAAAGGTAAATTTACTAGAAACAGATCCCTATATTACCTCAGACCGTCATCTGGTAGTACCCAAGGACGCGTCGAATCAAAAGGTAACAGCATGTCTGCCAGTGGCGCATGAACTGGCGAGTTTACGGAGAGATATCCTGGCCTTGCAGGCGGGTATGGATGTCTTGACAATTGAAGAGCCTTGGAAGGCTAGTGAGGTCTTGTCAGGAGCCAAACCAGTTCTGATTGTCGAAGGGATGTCTGTAGGCTTTTTACCCAAGGAACTCTTTGACAAAACCATCTGTTTCTA
>CAKQBM010000032.1 GCA_934216185.1 uncultured Streptococcus sp.
GGATATCCATATTGGCGATGGCAATCAAAGAGCCAGGCATATTTTTATCACATCCACCGATAGCTACAAAGGCATCTACGTTGTGACCTCCCATAGCAGCTTCGATCGAGTCCGCTATGATATCACGAGATGTTAGAGAGAAGCGCATACCAGGAGTACCCATAGCAATCCCGTCTGAAACGGTAATCGTTCCAAACTGAACAGGCCATGCTCCAGCTGCTTTAACCCCTTTTTTAGCTAGTTTCCCAAAATCATGCAAGTGAATATTACAAGGTGTATTTTCTGCCCAAGTCGAAATCACTCCCACGATTGGTGTTTCAAAATCTTTATCTGTCATCCCAGTTGCGCGCATCATAGCACGGTTTGGTGATTTGACCATGCTGTCATAGATACTGCTGCGGTGACGTTTATCTAATTCTGTCATTGTATCCCTCCCATTTTAGTTTTTACTATTATAGCACAAAATTTGCATGAAGAACAGAAGAAAATTCTTGAATTTTCAGAAAATTCAATACATTGAGGTCTTCTTAAAAATGTTTGAATTTTTTGTTGACATTTAAAATCAAAGTGATATCATTTAGATATCAACAGAGTAGGAGGTCATTCTGATGACTGAAAAACTAATCAATTCAAAACCAAATGGTGTCGTAGCATTGATACTCATTGAGTTGGCACTCGTACTTGGTGTTTTTATATTTGTAATGGGTGCTGGTTGGGAAAACATTTTTGGAATTATAATCGGTCTTATACTAATAGTGGCTGCAGCTTTAGCTCATGCTGGATTAAAAGTTGTCAAACCTCAGGAAGCTCTAGTTTTGACCCTATTTGGGAACTATACTGGAACCATTAAGGAACCTGGTTTTTACTTTGTCAATCCCTTCAGTGTAGCAGTCAATCCTGCAAACCACACTCGACTTGGTCAAAGTGGTGATGTTAGTACAAAATCTCCTTTTTCAGGCATGAAATCATCCAATGGCAATGATGTAAACATTGAAATTGGTAAAAAGAATATTTCTCTCAAAGTTATGACCTTGAGCAATTCTCGCCAAAAGATTAACGATTGCTTAGGGAATCCTGTAGAAATCGGAATTGCCGTTACTTGGCGTGTAGTGGATACTGCCAAAGCAGTTTTCAATGTGGATAACTACAAAGAATACCTTTCATTACAGTGTGATAGCGCCCTCCGTAATATTGTCCGCATCTATCCTTATGATGTGTCTCCGAATGTGGATACTACAGGAGATGGACAAGCCGATGAAGGGAGCCTCCGTGGTTCTAGTGAGATTGTAGCTAAGCGTATTCGTGAAGAAATCCAAAGTCGTGTTGAGGATGCTGGCTTGGAAATCCTTGAAGCACGTATTACTTACTTAGCTTATGCACCAGAAATTGCTGCCGTCATGCTTCAACGTCAACAAGCATCTGCTATTATCGATGCACGTAAAATGATTGTAGACGGCGCTGTTGGAATGGTTGAAATGGCACTGGAACGTCTCAATGAAGGAGAGTTGGTTGAACTAGACGAAGAGCGTAAAGCTGCTATGGTTTCAAATCTCCTAGTCGTTCTCTGTGGCAATCATGATGCACAACCAATTGTCAATACAGGAAGCCTTTATTAGAAATGGCAGAAGCTAAAAAAAAGCAGATTCCCCTTCGACTCTCGAATAAGTTATATGCTGCACTCGCATCATGGGCAGAAGATGACTTCCGATCAGTTAACGGGCAAATTGAATATCTTCTCACCGAATGCGTCAAACAACGAAAAAAAGACGGGAAATACGTCTCAGAAACCATTGATGAACCATTTGAGATTGATATTTAATCAATTTTCCTATCCTGAAGATTGGATAGGAAAATTTTTTCATCTTTTTTTGTCAAGTAACTTTACTTTACAAAAAAGTTTTGATATACTATTAAAGTTGATGAAAATCAAACCTAATTGAATTTATATCTTAAAAGGAGAAATCAAAATGGCAGTACCTGCACGTCGCACTTCAAAAGCGAAGAAAAACAAACGTCGTACACACTACAAAGTAACAGCTCCATCTGTAAACTTTGACGAAACTACTGGAGATTACTCACGTTCTCACCGTGTATCACTTAAAGGATACTACAAAGGACGTAAAATCGCTAAAGCTGCATCAGCTGAATAATAGAAGGGAGATACCATGCGCGTAAATATTACACTTGAACACAAAGAATCTGGTGAACGCTTGTACCTTACTTCTAAAAACAAACGTAACACTCCAGACCGTCTTCAATTGAAGAAATACTCACCAAAACTTCGCAAACACGTTGTGTTTACAGAGGTGAAATAGGGATTCACTACACGTCACTAGACGTTAGAAACCTTGATTTAAAGCGATTTTTGAAATTCTAAATTTCACTACATTGCAATATAAATCAACCGAATCACTACCTTTTTCACTACCTTTTTTGAAATAAGAATAATGATTCGGACAATTAAAAGTAAGAAAAGGAGCTTCATCTCATGATGAAGCTCCTTTTTATTGTATTCTCATTCCTAAAAATACTAGAAATAGCATAGTCTTTTCTAGTATTTGTGGAATCCAAAACGCAGGCTCAATACAGCCTGCGTTTTTATTTCTGTGGTTTTATCATCGTATTGTCAATTTTATCATTTTCAAAAAAGTAAAAAATAAAAATTAGAACAACCATTAAAACACTCGAAACTAGGAAAAATAATGTCGATGACCAAAATAATATACTCAAAATTTTAACATCTAGACAATTTGATAAGAACAATCTATAAAAAGCACAGATAATGATATTTACAATTCCAACAGCAAATGGAACTATAATTGAAAGCATTAATTGTATTTTTACTCTTTTTGTCTCAAATATTGTTTTCATAATTGCTGTAGATTTTGAAATTGAAGCAAGTATACCTAACATTGCTCCCAAAAAGCCTGTCATTATTGACGAAAAATTAAGTACATCTCCAACAAAATCATTTTTATTCTTCAAATTTTCAAAGTAATTGGAAATCGGAATACTTGCTAGAATAATCAATATTGCAAATACTCCATAGATAATCCAAAATCTATTCTGTCTTCTAGCTTTCATTTATTTCTTAAAACCTTATTCTTTACTTCTGTATATCTAACTGACATTTCAGAAAATACTGAAGCTGGATTTAACGTTCTATTTTCATCATACTGAAAATGAATTACTTCCATCAATTTATTTGAAATTAAATCAACTGTTTCGGTTTTATCCTCAAGATTCCGTCCTTTAACATTTAATTTTTTGACTCCATGTCTATTAATCGACATAATTTCATTAACAATACTGTCTGGTAAATACTCTCCTGTACTACCTGTATCTTTTTTAGCAGTCAATGAAATTTCAACATCAAATAAGTTTGAATCTTTACTTGAAGATATAGCATTTTTTATAATTGATATTAAATCGAAATTATCACTAGGTACACTTTTTTCTCCCATTTTGATGGCTACATGTTTATATCCTGTGAAACTCCTTGCAATATTTTCTGCATCTGCTTGTATTATAATCGGCAGTCTTATATCATAATCAGAATACTCCAATTCTTCCAGTAAAGAACTCAAAAAAGATTCAAACTTATTGGGACTGATTGAATTTCTATTTACTTGAAGCATAAACACAGCATTTTCATAATCATATAATGCTGACATCTTTTCCCCTAGAAACTCATCATCAGCTAATCCCAATTCTTGAGATTCTCCAAATAGTTTTGTTTTGCTTGGAAAATTGAAATCTCTTAGCTCTTCTATAACTAGATGATAATAAGGTTCTGAATCGTTAGGTCGATTTAACCTCTCTAATTTGTACTTAATTCCAGCAATCTCAAAAGTATACCTCTCATTTGGGATTTCTCTATATAATCTAGAAACTTCATCAAAAACTTCAGATAAATCAATTGTTTGTCCGTTGTTTACAACTTGATGAAAGTAGAATCTTACTTGTTTAGATTTAGTCATCTCATACCTCGTATATATTTAAGCTCACAAATTATTATTTACATAGAATACCAAATTCTTTAGACATCTTTTCTTTGTGGCTTGAATAAAGGTTTCCATGTAGCTAAAATCAATTTTGTCATTTTCATCAACCGGTAACTGAATTTCTTTTTCTTTTACCACATTCCAACCACCTAATTTATTTTTATATGAATAGATTGGTAAGTCTGTTACCTTATTAATACAGGTAACAATAAATAAATAACAATTTGAAGCAAATTTTTCATCGTTCTTCCAATGAATTGCATAGGAATCTGATAAAACAGTGAAATTTCTAGATTGGTAATACGCTCTATAAACATCACTATTTGAAGGAATAGAAATTACTTCCCTCAATACTGTCGCGTCAGATTCAGGGACATAATAGTTTAATCCTTGATTCGTAAAACTAGAAGTTAACGCTGGTAAATTATAATCTCCCTGAGGTTCCTTAGGCAAATTTTTTGCTTTGTAGGGTAATTTTACTATCTTTGATTTTTCAAATAGATTTCCTAATTTAAAAGCTTTCCATTTAATATTATCAAAATCAGCTATTATCTCTTTCTCTTTAGAAGTTAATTCAATTTGAGATAACTTGCCAAACATTTCTTCACTATCGATTACATCATTTTCCTTTATAACTTGTCCTGTCTCCCAAGAAATATGATTTGATACAGTTTTTATAAAATCTCTCAGTATCGGAGAGTCATTTACTGTAATATGGTGCTCAAAATTCCAATCCTCTCCGTGATTTTCACCCGATAGAGCAATGACATCTTCAATATATTCTTTTTCGGTAAAAATGTTCAACTCATCTTTACCGAATTTAACGAGGTTATCCACCTCTTCATAACGTCCTACCGCATTATTAATATTTTGTAAGTTCCTACTTGCATTCGAGTTCTTACGACCAGAACGCTTATATCCATCGTTACGCAGGTCAATAAATTTCACCCGCTGTTTGGCTTCATGCTTATCTCCTACTTTGAATACGTAAATAGAAGTTTGCACGCTGGACTTACCAATAAAAATATCCATCGGCATTTTAATAGAAGCAATTAAAGTATTACTTTTTAGAATTTCCTGATTAATGTCTTTTGCACGTCCGGCACCAGCTGAGTCTTGGATAATGATAGAAACATAACCGCTTTTCATCATAGATAAAGCACGCTTAACAAAATTCATACCATTTCCCGCTTCAGAGTATGGAGGATTTAAAAGGAAAACATCAGCTGGGAAATGTTCGTTGTCTTTCCCATAACCATATTTCCCATCAAATTTCTTCAAACTATCATCTTGAAGGATATTACCTAAACCATCTCCCATTAGAATCATATTCAAAACAGCCAACATATAAATTTATGGAAGAATTTGTTCTGCCTTTATTTTTTCCTCTTTTTCTATGAGTTCATCAGGGCTTGTAATTTCCTTTTTAGCGTCATCTAACATCAGATTCATGGTAGCCACCAACAGACCACCCGAACCAGGTGTGAAATCATGAAGTAATTTCAATGTCTACAGATATAATTTTTTTCATATTTATGTGATATATTGAAACAAAAAATTAGAACAGTAAAAAAACTTACAATAGACCGCATTGCTTATAAATTTTTTCAATAACACCTGATTTATATTCTATATATTTATCTATATTATCCGGAAATAAAACAGCAGCTTTTTCTTTAACTTTTGAATATTCATCCACTAACTCAGGATGTTGCCTTAAATAATTTCTAAAAGTAATATGTTTAAATAATTCTTCAGAGTCTTTAGGACATACATATAAATGATGTGTCATTAAATCATTTTTATTAATATATGAAAAAGCCTCCCTATCTCTAATACCTAAATCGCCTTCATGTATATACCCTTTATCTTCAAGCAATTTTTTTAAAATTAGAAACTTATCATTTTCAATAACAATATCCAAATCAATTATTGGCTTTGCTGACATCCCTTCAACCGATGTACTACCTACGTGTTCAATCTTAATTACATTCTGAATGATTTCTTTTCCAAGTGATTCTACTATTTTTTCAAATTCTTCTTTCCATTTTGGATTCCATTTTTCAACTACAACATTTCGTGTCCTCATAATCTATTTACCTATATAACTCCTTTTCCTCTATTCAATCCTTTATAATAATGTAATTATAATACTTATTTTCATAAAATTCTACAAAACAAAACACCATCGATTCATTTTTTTGATTTTAAACTTTGGTAGAAGCTCTAAAACCCTTGTATTTACTTGACTATTTGCCTGTGTCATTATTATGACACGAAACCCAGTCACAAAGTCCCAGACATAGGAATCTTTATTTACTCGTGCTAGTTTCGCCATCAGAAGTGCCACGTACCGAGGAGTTGACACCACGTCATTTTGGTCATCACCTGCAAAGCTCAACCATCTAAACATGATATTAAAGAGCTTCCCTGTAAAGTCCGTATCCACTCCGATTTTGTAAAAAGAACCTAAGTCGTCAATCACTTCTGTAAAGATTTCTTTGAGAAGAGACACCCCATTCCTTGGGTCTGAAAAGCTAGATTCAAGAATCGTAGGCTCTAGGTGACGTAAGATTTGTTTCTGTTTGGCTTGTGGTAAGTTCTTTTCTTTCAGAAACGCCTTGATTTTACGGATTAAAAATATCTCCATCTGTATCACCTTCTTCGTCAGAAGATTTTAAATCTGCTGGCTCTAAGGGCTTCACCTTACCTGCAACCCCTAAGTTTGCCATGATACTAGCAGCCACTATATGGATACGTGCCAAGGCACTAATATTTCGTTTTGTGTCACGAACTCCATATTATAAGACGTTAGCCATTTTTCAACTTCACGTTGAATCTTTACTTCTCTACTCTATTTCGTTGTCATTAGTTCTTTCCACTTTGGTTTTTAATTATTTTCTACACCACATAATTATATCATATTTCGCCCTCTTCCCTTAGTTTGTTCCAAATTTTATTTCTACTTTTATGTGTGTCATATAAAGATTTTATATAATCCTGTCCAGCTTTAATGATACCATGCTGAAAATTTAACTCTGTTTCAAGAATTTTGTCTTCTCTGTAAGAGGCATAGACCGTATCATACAATAGTTCTTCCTCTATTAAGGAATCCAATTTAGAAACATCTTTTCTTACAATAGAATATACTCTATGCCCAATTGATTCTTCAATAGGTAATTTATGTTCTTTTACAACTTTCAAAAATAGATTAACAATATCATCGCACCCGAATTGATTTTTAAATGTAATCCCCTTATCTACATAATCATCTACACCATTTACTTTTGTACGGACATATTTTGACGAATCAAGAAATTCTATAAATGCTTTTTTAAAATCTTCTTCAATTGCTCCTAATAATTCCGACTCAGCTAAAATCCTAGAAATTGGGATATCTTCCGTATGTAGTTGCTCTATATCTATATTCAAGAAGTGAGCATTATGTTCATTTAGTATCTCTTTATAAGCTATCGTTTCAGCAAAATAAATATCATCCATTAGCGTTTCATCAAAAATTAATTGCTGTTGTTCTGTCAGATTTTTAACAATCAATCCCATCATTTCAGGAATGTAATTTTCAATCTCATCGTTGTCTCCCCAATATATCACTCTACAATGATATCTATTATCCTTATTTGGTAGTTCTTGACCATTTAGTGTCTCATTAATTCTTTGGACTGCTGTATCAGTAAGTAAATATGGATTTCTTTTGGTTCTTCTACCTGCTACAATCCATGAAATGATATTTGAGTTTTCAGGATAGATTTCAAAAAAACTCAACATCCTACTTGAAATCATTTTCTCTATTCTTTCTGAGGCCTTCACGCAGAAAAAACTCTGTAAATCTTCATTCATCTTTCAACACCTCTATTTATGTATTTGCGTAATTATATTATATCAAAATACACTACTTTTACACAATAAAATGAATTATACTTTAAACATACAAGGAAACTTGTAAATAAATTTAAAGTCCTTATTGATGCGCATCAAACGGACGGATTGAAACGAATATGAAAACTCAGACGATAACGGTCGAGTTCTACATATATCTGTTTATCCGTTTATTTGGTGTGCCTTTTTCACATCTATCGGTATTCAGTATGGCTCATTAAAGTTTCTTTCCGTCCTAAAAATGGACTTAGAAAGAGGCTATCATGCCAATAAAAACATTTAACGACCGTCTCACTCAACAGGATTATATAAATATCCAAAAATGGGATAAGATACTGAAAGATGAAGATAAGTCTTTCGAAAATGCTAAACGAAGAGATAGATACCATAATCTTAGAAGTTTAGATGAAAATATTTCAAACGAAGGACGTCAAACAGATAGATACGATTTAATCGCTAGTGATTCGTTAGATGGCGAACAAACTTATATCTATAACGAACTATTAGAAACTGTGCATAATTACATATCTACCCTTTCTAAAAACGACCAAATTATTATGGTTGGAAAATTAAGAGATAAGCCGATTTCATCGTCTGCATTATCTAAAATTGTAGAATGTAGTGATAAAACTGTAACAAACCACTTCAAAAAACATCAAGAAGTATTACAGGATATTTTAAAAGACTACAGATAGTCTCTAGAACTGGTAATCATATGATTACCAGTTTTTTTGTAAAAAACTCCCTAAATTATTCGTTCAAAATTCCATTAGATATTGCTGAGAAAACAAAATAATAAAAAGTTCAAATTTTTTTAAAAAATATCTCCGAAGTTTAGCTCCTGAATCTCCTATAAGAAAAGGAGGAAAAATTCAAAGTCTAGCTCAAGACCTCAAATCGAGCGCAGAACTACGAGTCAAACAAAGGAGAATTGATATGAACAAATTTGAAGACAGATTATCTGAAGAAGATAAGAATGAAATTAAAAAATGGGATAAGCTTCTAAAAAAAGATGATAAATCTTATGCTAATGCCACACGTAGAGACCGTTATCACAATCTTGAAAGTTTAGATGAAAATATTTCAAACGAAGGACGTCAAACAGATAGATACGATTTAATTGCTAGTGATTCGTTGGATGGCGAACAAACTTATATCTATAACGAACTATTAGAAACTGTACATAATTACATATCTACCCTTTCTAAAAACGACCAAATTATTATGGTTGGAAAATTAAGAGATAAGCCGATTTCATCGTCTGCATTATCTAAAATTGTAGAATGTAGTGATAAAACTGTAACAAACCACTTCAAAAAACATCAAGAAGTATTACAGGATATTTTAAAAGACTATAGGTAGACTCAAAAACTGGTAATCGACCTGATTGCCAGTTTTTTGTTAAAAAGTTTCCTAAATTATATGCCCTAAATCCCAATAAACATTGGATTGAAAACCGAAAAATAAAAATTACAATTTTTAAAAAAATTCTCCGAAAATCATATCCTGAATCTCCTATAAGATAGAAAGGAAAAAATTAACAAGTCTAGCTCACGACCTCAAACTGAGTATGTCGACTATACTTTTAAGCACAAAATAGAATATACGAGGTATTTCAAAATGAAAATGAAACCACAATATCGCAAAGGCGGTTACTCAAACCAAACAGCAGAACAATACGTAAATCTTCAATCTCCAATTTACTTGCTAAGTGATGAGATTGAAACACAACAGAAATTTGAAGATGGCAAACCAACTGGTGAAATTATCGCCTACAAAACATGGTTTGGACAAAAAGGGTTACCTCCTTTTCAGGTGAAATTCGTTGAACAACCTGACCTTCCGGAATATCTTTCTCTTATCACCTTTGACAACTTACAGGCGTGTGAGGTCAACTATAATGTCTACTTTAGAGCTGACGCATTGAAAGAGGTGAAATAATGGTTCATTCTCTCGCAAAAAGAGAGTTGGAACAATACCTTTTACAGAGTCTGAACATGGGTTTAGGCTCTGTATTACAGGGTGAAACATCCTACACCAACTCTTTTAATATACTTGTTAAAGAAGACGGCTTTATATTTGTCCCTCGTCTTCCTTGTGGCTTTATCATTGATGACGACTTGTATCAGAAGATTTTTCTAATCGCAAACGCCTCCCTCTATCCTCAGTATACGCTATTGAAACAAAATTCCGCTTACTTTATCGCCTTAAAATCAGAGGATATTCATGTTCAGCGTGGCTTATTCTTTCCGTGGAAAAGAGGAATTTCGGAACGCTTGGTTATTCCAGACCTTGAGACATTTGCCTTATCTCTAAAGGGTAATAATATTCCTATCATGAAAAATCTAGCCATTAACTATGATAAGGTAACTTCTTTGTCCATTGCTGGTAATTCTGGTAGTGGAAAAAGTTATGCACTTACCTATCTGTTAAGTGTACTAAAAAACATTTCTGACCTGATTATTGTTGACCCAAAATTTGACACACCATCACGATGGGCAAGAGAATACCAAATTCCCGTTATTCACCCTCATGAAAACCGCTCTAAGTCTGACTTTGTGTCAGAAATCAATGAAAGTTTAAGTCAGTCCCTTTCTATTATTCATAAGCGTCAAGGAATTCTCTTTGAAAATCCACGTCATGAGTTTAAACATCTGACAATCGTTATTGATGAAGTGCTTGCCTTATCTGAGGGAGTCAATAAAAACATCAAGGATTCTTTTTTCTCCTTGTTATCGCAAATTGCTTTATTAGGACGGGCAACAAAGGTTCACTTACTCCTTGTAAGTCAACGTTTTGACCACAATACAATACCTGTATCCGTACGGGAACAACTTAATGTACTCATTCAGATTGGAAATATCAATCAGAAAACCACGCAGTTTTTGTTTCCCGACCTTGACCCAGAAGGCATTGTTATTCCGATTGGAAAAGGAACAGGGCTTATCCAGATTATTGATAACGAGCACCCTTATCAGGTTTTGCCCCTACTGTGTCCTACATACTACACAAAGAAAGGTATTCTCTAGCCAATGAAAAAAAATTATTATCAACAGATATTCAGCATCTGTGCTTTATTATTAACTATAATTGTTCTGTGTTCTGTCAGTTCAATTGTATTTAGTATTAGTATGAACACTTTACAAAGTATTACTTATCTAGCCTTCCTTTACCAGTTTGTAAGTACTCTTTATATGAGTAACTTACTTGTTGCTGTTTTCTCACTCTTCCTTTTTCTAGCACTTGTTTATTATGAAGTGTTCTTACGATTAAAAGAAGATAGATTAACAAATCTATGGAAATCTGTTTATCAGACATTTACGATACGTATCTTTTTAAAACAGAGTGAACACTCTGAAAGTGTAACAACCATAGAACAAGCGAAAGCAACACACTATAACCCCATTAACAAATCCTTTAACCAAGCGGTACGAAAAGCGATTGTAGACATTCGAGAAAACAAAGTTACACTGTTGATTCGGATTCCTAAGACTCAACAAGCAACAAAAATTCTGAAAGATATGGAAATGCTTATCAGCGAAGAAATAGCCAATCGTAATCCTGATTACTACTTCTCACGACCTGAGCGAAAGGGGAACTGGCTAAATTTTATTGGTACTAAACGAGAATAGATAAAAAAATTTTCCTCAAAAAACTCCGAATTCTACTCTGTCAATCTCCTGATAGATAGAATGATAAATTAAGAAAGGTAGAATTATATTTATGACAAAAGAACAACGTTCAAACAAATGGGCTTTCCTATTTTATGAGGAAAGTGCGCCAAATAACTACTTAGAAGTCCTTGAAGGGATTCACGTTCCTTTTGTTCTCTCTCCTTGGCACAACAAAGACGTAAACAAAGAGACTGGGGAAGTTAAAAAATCACATAAACATGGAGCATTCTATTTTGATTCACTCAAAAGTTACTCCCAAGTGTCGGAACTTATCAAAGGCAAACTAAACGGTCCTGCCCATGTCGAACCTGTAATGTCACCCAAAGGCTTGTACGATTATTTTATTCATGCCGAAAATCCTGATAAAACTCCTTATGATATTAAAGACATTGAATGTGGCTGCGGGTTTAACCTTGCCAAATTTTTAGTACAGCAAAATTCTGATGATTTCATGACAGAAGTGATTGATACGATAGAACAAAACGATTTCACAGAGTTTGAGGAACTTGTTTGGTATGCACGGGATAATAATACCGCTTTGCTTGGATTAATCATTGAACGAACCTACTTTTTCGCTCGTTATTTGGATTCACGTCGACATAATCCAAAACGACTAGAAAAAGTTATTAAAGACCAGGAAGGAATAGTTGATGGACACGATTAAATTAAACCAAATTGAAGAGTTACTTAATGTACTTATTGCTATCATTCAGAAAGGAATAGATAATAATAGTTCTTACGGACTCGTCACTCAGAAAGAACTATTGAAAATTTTGCAGATTTCTCCTAATACGTTGAAATCATGGGAAAGCAAAGGGTTAAAGCGTCTTGAACCACCAATTGAAGGAACACGTACTGTTTTTTACAAGATGAAAGACGTCATTGACTTTTTGACTATTTAACTTTAAGTATGCTAGAATAGAACTATCAAATAAAGAATGTGAGGGTTCTATTCTAGCCTTTTAATTGTCCGAAGAAAGAGGCTAATATGAGTAAAGAAATCATTCAACACAACAACAAAAAAATAATCAAAACTACCAAGCAAAGCGGTGACGTGAGTTACTCAATAAAAGGCGTTTATATCGGAACTGATACAAAAACCGGAAAACGTATCACAAAAACTATTACCGCTAAAACATTAAAAGCTTTAGATAGAAAAATTATTGAAGCAAGGATTCAGTTTGAAAGTGCTGGTTTTACTATAAAAGAAAGTATCCAAATAGACAACTTTGAAAATTTGGCTGAGGTTTGGTTCAATAATTTTAAAGTATGGGTTTCTTCTCAAAACACTATTAACCGAGTTAGAGGCTATCTTGATACATACATTATTCCTCATTTCGGTGACTACAACCCAGAACAGATTGAACCGGCTGACATTCAACTTTGGGTAAACAAGCTAGCTAGAAAAGCAAAGAAAGCCGTTGAATCTGGTGTAAAACGTGCTCCAAAAGGAAGCGCGAAGGACTTTGGAGCAATGGTACACAAAGTTAGTGATATCTTTGATTTTGGAATTACAAATTGTGGTTTGACGTTCAACCCAGCTAAAGCAATCAAGATTCCTTCTAAACCCAAAGCTAACAAAGAACGTATCATGGTATTACATGATGACGACCTGAAACATTGGTTATCCTATCTTGACACTTTGGAAAATACCCGAGCCAATAGACGGTTTAAAGTTATTTGTAATACGCTTTTAGCATCTGCATTACGAATAAACGAGTTATTGGCGCTAGAAATATCTGACCTAGATTTTAAAACTAATGAAATTATTATCAGTAAAACTCTAATGTGGAAAAGTGCAGATAAGAAACTAGGTATCAAAGGTGAGATGATTTGTAAACCAACTGCAAAAACCGATTCTGGAAACCGTAGGGTTCCTGTCCCACTGTCAATCATGGAAAAACTCAAGGAATTTTATGAGGAAATGGGTGCTTATTTTGAAAAGCATGAGTTGCCAAAATCCCCACTTATTTTTCCAACTATATATGGCAACTACATGTGCGACAGAAACGAACGTGCAACCCTAAAAAAACGTTTATCTGCTTTAGGACTACCAGACTACGGCTTTCATCTGTTTCGTCATACACACGCGTCTATGATGTTAAATGCTGGTATGAACTGGAAAGAACTGCAACATAGAATGGGGCATAAGTCTATCACAACAACCATGGATACTTACGCTGAGTTAGCACCTACAAAGAAGTTTGAGGCAGTGGATATTTTCTTAAATAAGATAGAAGAACTAGCAAGCTGATTTTATCACTACCTCCATCACTACCTTTAAACTTTAAAGCTCTCAATCCTTGATAATATAGGGGATATAGGTCAATTATTTAACCCTTACAGAAGTGAAATAGGGGTTCACTACGAATCAATACATAAGAAAAACGCTGATTTTAAGCGTTTTTTCTTTTTGCCAAATGCGATATATTGCACTGTATT
>CAKQBM010000033.1 GCA_934216185.1 uncultured Streptococcus sp.
GCTTTCAAGACTTTATTCGTACCTTTTTCTAGGTAGTTGATTGTTCTTGTTACTGTTTTTTCTTCTGTTCCAGTTTCATACAAAGTATCATAAACGTAAGTTACAGTAATTTCTTCGCTATTAATAACACCTTCAACTGGAGCCGAAGTTTCTTTGACTCGCATATATCTATACGCTATGCCATTATATGTAAATTCATCAGGACGATATTCTTCTGTATCTACATTATAATCTTTTGTATAAGCTCTTTTTTCAATAGCTGTTATCGTTGGTTTAATTGTATTCCCTTGCATATCTTCATATGCAATTTTAACAGATCCATTTTTTATATTTTCTGTTTTAATAGTAACAGAAGCTACATTTGCTTCATTATATATTTCTTCTGCATTTGTTTTTGCTGCTGCTGAAATATAAGCTACCTGTGAATCTTTTGCATCTTTAGAAATTCTTGCTGGTACTAAAAATTCATTTGATAATCCCGGATTTAATGTAGTTCCTGGATTAGAAACAAACTTAACTGCTGTAACCTTGCTCCAATCTGTCACTTGATCAGCTGTTAAAGTTGTTGCTGTAGCAACTTCATTTGCATTTCCATTAATTGGAGAAGTTGAGTAGTATGCTGTCCATCCTGCAGGAGCTATTGCTTCTCCTGTAGCTTCCACATCAAATGCAGAATTACGAGCTATACTTGTATCAACAATATTCTTGTCCCCTTGTTTAGGTAATGTCACAAGCACTTCATTATTCGATAATTTTGAATTATCTGTATTTGATAATGTAAAACGATATGTCACATCTGTTTTTGGAGCTAAATTCTGTAACGATGTTGTGTAACCTTCTCGTTGATCATTTTTATCGGTTACATCTACGTGTAATCGTGTCGCTGATGTATTACTTACAGGAATTTCATAAGTGAAAGTTGATGTATTGATAATTGTCTTATCTCCATCAAACTCATTATTAGGATTTAATCCATATAGGAATCTATTTTCATCCCAAACTAATGTATATTTCAAACGATAACTCCCCGTTTGAACCCATTGTGCTACATTAAACTCTAAATTCGGAGTTACATTCTCACGAGTATTTGAATCCTTCGGATTAATAATCAATACCCGTTTACCAGTATTTTGATAATTATCATCTTTAGTTACAAGTGGGCTATCTCCTGCATAACTAAAGCCATCCGGTAATTCCACAATAATTTTCGCATTCTTCGCTCCAAGATAATCTAATTTTTTATCAGTAGTAGCAAAGTGTGATGTCAATGTACTATATACACGATTCCCTAAGCCTGACGGTGAGTAATCATAAGCTTCTATTCCAGAACTTAATGATTGTGTTTTATTCCCTGCTAGAACCGTTTCTATTTTCCCAGTTCTCGATGTCAGTTTTAAAGCTGTTCTAGCATCTGCTAAAATTGTTTTAGAAATACTTGTATTAACCACATCTGTATCTTGAGTTGAAATTTTTGCAGTAACGATACTCTTAGCTTCTTTACCTTCCGCTACCATTTGTTTAGCTTTTTCTAAGCCTTTTAAGTTTTGATGTAAATAAATACCTGCCTGGCTTATTGTATTACTTGTAAAGTTCATCTCACCTACTGGTTTTAATAAAACTCGGGTTGTACCTTCAGGTAAATCTATAGATGTTCCACCGTCTTTCTTAAAGGAAATTTCTCCAAGTTTTGTTTCTGATGTACCATTTACCGTATATACTTCAAACGTCTTACTAGTTCCTAGATTATCCGGTGCATACCAAGCTGCATATGCTCCATTATTATTCCAGACACCATAAAATTCAATTGATCTCTTTTGATCAAAATCACTATCAATCGTTAATTCAACTTCCTTAACTTTTGTTGGAGTATCTACACTTCTCCAGAAAACAATAATTCTCTTATCATCTGTTTCCGTATTAATTCCAGGAATTGCTATATTCACTCTATTTTCATGATTTTGTTCATTAGTATAGTTATTAATTACTAATGGAGGTTGTGCTCCTGCTACATTTGGCGTTGCTCCATCTCCGTTATCTTTATATGGATTCACAGCCTTCACAACTAACGAAGTTGTCCCTTGACTTGTATTCGTTTCTCCTGATTTATCTGTATAAGTTACATTATCTGTAAATGTAAATTCTTTTCCTTTTAAAAACTCTTCTAATGTACCTGCCTGACGCATATTGATGCGAAGTGTATCATCACTAGTATTATTTCCTTGATCAAATACAGTTTTTGCATCTGGTATTGTTCTCGTATAACGAGCAATATTACCTTCCTGTGTCCATCCTGCATTTTTAGATGTTTCAGACACTACAGTTCCTGTTGGTAAAGTAATAGCATGTTGAATTTTATTAACAGCAGCAACTTCTTTATTTAATGTTGTTAATTTTAAAACTAATTCTTTATTCTTAGTTTCATCAATAGAATCACCAGGTGCATTTGTGTTAAATAAAGCTAAATCTCTAGCTCCACTTTCACTGTCCACATGAATACTAGCATATCCACTCTTATTTGTATTTGCTACCACTGACTTAGTAGTCTTCTCAGGTGAAATTGGATTTCCATTTTTATCCATCACTTGAGAAGTGATAGAAGTTTCCGAATTACGACCAGTTCTATATTTATCAAATTTATAACTAATATTGAAATTACCATAAGAACCACTTGGAACTTCTCCAGTATAAATCTTATACTGTGTATCCGTTACTTTTTCCACTCTTAAAGCTGTACCAAATTGTACATCAGTAATAGGTTCATTCTCAGGTAAATTCACTAAAATATAAGAACCTTCTTCTAATTTTGAAGGAGCTGATACATCTAATCTAAATGTTGAGATAATCTGTTCTCCTACATTATATTCTGTTTGATTCCCTACTAAATGGCCTTGTAAACTAACTTTATTTTCAGTTGTTGGTTGTGTTGGATTAGCTGCAGATTCTGTTGTTGAACTCGGTTGGTTGGTTGCAGCAACTGGTACATATGTAATTTTATATTTATTTGTTCCAACATGTTGTAAGCTTGTCGCAGTAAATCCAGGATAATCTTTCTTTAATTGATCAAGATTTTCTGAAAAATTTGATTTTAAAATAGCAACATCTTCTACTACTCCACCTGGTTTCTCATGAGTCACCATTACAAATTCTTGTGCGTCGACTACTCCTGAACTACCAGTTCCAGTTCTGTTGTAACCACTATCTGATACACTTGTAATCGGTATCATTTCATCAGCTTCAACATGATAACCAAAAAAGAAGCCAGCCCCGATTAAAACACTCGCAGCACCAACTTTTAATTTTTTGATCGAATATTTTTCGTATCTATTGCCACAAAAATATCGATGATCTTTTTGTTGTCTCGACAATTTAAACATTGTTTACCACCTTATATATATATATATATGCACTCGCGAGTACAGATATATTCTGCTTAATTGTATCATATTCCAACGTAATTTTTAATAATTTGTCTATTTTTTTCAAAAAAAAAAAAAAAAAGATTATTTTTGTGTCCTAGGTACAGAAAAATAATATTATTAGGCTACTTCCAAGTATGCTTGAATGTATATTTATATATATTGCATAAAAATACAAATAAATAGGGTGATAAATCATCTTTTAAAAAATTATAATATTTTTCAATTTCGACATCAAAAAAAGTAAAAGGCCGATAGAACCTTTTACTTTTATCTCATTATTTACGGTTTAATACGGTGCAACATACGTGGGAATGGAATGGCTTCACGGATGTGTTTTGTTCCTGCTGCGAAGGTTACCATACGTTCGATACCAATACCAAATCCTCCGTGTGGAACTGTACCGTATTTACGAAGGTCAAGGTAGAATTCATACTCTGTACGGTCCATGCCAAGTTCATCCATCTTAGCAACAAGGGCATCGTAGTCTTCCTCACGCATAGACCCACCGATAATTTCTCCATAGCCTTCTGGTGCAAGCAAGTCTGCACAAAGCACGCGCTCTGGATTTCCAGGAACTGGTTTCATGTAGAAGGCCTTGATGGCTGCTGGATAGTTCATGACAAATGTTGGCACACCAAAGTAGTTTGAGATCCACGTTTCGTGTGGCGAACCAAAGTCATCACCATGCTCAAGATGCTCGTAGTCAGCATCTTCATCATTCTCATGCTCTTGCAAGAGGTCAATGGCTTGATCGTAAGTGATACGTTTGAATGGCTCTGCAATGTAGCGTTTCAAGAGCTCTGTATCACGTTCCAAAGTTTCCAAGGCTTGAGGCGCACGGTCAAGAACACCTTGAAGAAGAGCTTTAACATAAGCTTCTTGCAAGTCAAGTGACTCATCATGTGTCAAGTAGGAGTACTCTGCGTCCATCATCCAGAACTCAGTCAAGTGACGACGTGTTTTTGATTTTTCAGCACGGAATACTGGACCAAAGTCAAAGACACGACCAAGGGCCATAGCGCCTGCTTCTAGATAAAGCTGGCCTGATTGGCTCAAGTAAGCTGGCGTTCCGAAGTAGTCCGTTTCAAAGAGTTCAGTTGAATCTTCTGCCGCATTTCCTGAAAGGATTGGGCTATCAAACTTCATAAAGCCGTTCTTATCAAAGAACTCATAAGTTGCATAGATAATCGCGTTACGGATTTGCATCACCGCTACTTGCTTACGAGAGCGGAGCCACAAGTGACGGTTGTCCATCAAAAAGTCTGTTCCATGTTCTTTTGGCGTGATTGGGTAGTCTTGAGATTCACCGATTACTTCGATGTCTGTGATATCGAGCTCATAACCAAACTTAGAACGCTCATCTTCTTTGACAACCCCTGTCACATAAACAGACGTTTCTTGGCTCAAGCGTTTGATGACATCAAACTTCTCAAGTCCCACTTCTTCACCAAATTTTTCTACAAAGTTTGGTTTAAAGGCTACACCTTGGAAGAAGGCTGTTCCATCACGCAATTGCAAGAAGGCGATTTTCCCTTTTCCTGATTTGTTGGCAACCCAAGCGCCAATCGTCACTTCTTGACCAACATAGTCTTTTACATCAATGATCGTTACACGTTTTGTCATTATTTTCCCTTTTTCTTTTTTTATTCTTTATGGCAAACCACTTCTATATTGTTCCCATCTGGGTCAATCACAAAAGCAGAGTAGTAAATCGGTTGCTCACTGCGATAACCAGGAGCCCCATTGTCTCGCCCACCTGCCTCTAAACCAGCCTCATAACAAGCCTGAACTTCCTCCTTATTTTCTGCTAAAAAAGCAAAGTGAATAGGATCTTGTGTCCCCAGGGCTAGCCAAAAATCACCACCAGGATGAGGACTGTTTGGGGCAAGAAAACTGATTAGAGAAGTAGTTTTAAAAGCCAATTTATAGCCCAAAGGGGCGAGAAATCTCCTATAAAAATCTTCTGAAATTTGTAAATCCTTTACCTTAATTTCAAAATGATCAATCATTCTCACTACCCATAAATGCTTTCAAGCGTTTAACTGCTTCTTTAAGCGTGTCTAGATCTGTCGCATAGCTGAGGCGCACATTTTCTGGTGCTCCAAAGCCAGCTCCTGTTACCAAGGCCACTTCAGCTTCTTCTAGGATAGCGGTTGTAAAGTCTGTCACATCTGTATAGCCTTTCATCTCCATTGCCTTTTTAACATTTGGGAAGAGATAGAAAGCTCCTTGCGGTTTGACCACTTCAAATCCTGGTACCTCTGCAAGAAGGGGATAAATGGTATTGAGGCGTTCTTCAAAAGCCTGACGCATGTTTTCTACAGTATCTTGCTCGCCTGATAGAGCCTCAACTGCTGCATACTGGGCTACTGCTGACGGGTTTGAAGTTGTTTGACCTGCAATCTTGGACATGGCAGCGATAATGTCTGCTTCACCGACGGCATAGCCAATCCGCCAACCAGTCATGGCATAGGTCTTAGATACACCATTGATGACCACTGTTTGCTTGCGAATCGCTTCAGATAAGCTAGAAATCGGTGTAAATTCATGACCATTATAGACCAAACGCCCATAGATATCATCTGCTAGGATAAGAATATCCTTTTCTACAGCCCAGTTTCCAATTGCCAAGAGCTCCTCACGGGTGTAAATCATTCCTGTGGGATTAGATGGCGAATTTAACACCAAAACCTTGGTCTTGTCTGTACGAGCTGCTTCCAACTGCTCTACAGTCACTTTAAAGTGATTGTCTTCCTTAGCAGGAACAAAGACGGGAACGCCCTCTGCCATCTTGACTTGATCTCCATAGCTGACCCAGTAAGGGGTTGGGATAATCACTTCATCACCTGGATTGACCACAGCCATAAAGAAAGTATAGAGAGAATATTTGGCTCCAGCAGCGACTATCACTTGATTTGGCGCTACAGAATAGCCGTAAAAGCGCTCAAAGTAGCTATTGACCGCAGCCTTGAGCTCTGGCAGACCTGAGGTTACTGTATAAAAAGAAGCACGCCCATCTTGAATCGATGCAATGGCGGCATCTTGGATATTTTTGGGAGTAGTGAAATCTGGCTCACCCAAGGTTAGAGACAAAATATCTCTGCCCTCAGCCTTAAGTGCTTTGGCACGGGCTCCAGCAGCCAAGGTCACACTTTCTTCCATTTCTAAAACACGGTTTGATAGTTTCATAGGCCCTCCTTATTGACTAATGCTCCTGTTTCAAAATCTACTAGATAGAAATCAGAGCCTGACTTGACTTCCCAGATTGGCTTGTCTTGATAACGGCCAAAGGTAATCTTATCAATTTCGCCAGCTCCTTTTTCCTTAGAAACGGCTTCTGCTTTTTCTTGTGAAACACCCTGATTTAGCTGATAAACGTAAATCTTATGGTCATCTTTCCCAATCAGGACAGCAAGTGCTTCTTGCTGTTTATTACGACCAAGAACGCTGTAATAAGATTCCAAGCCATTGTATAAATCAACCTGATCAGCCTGCTCTAATCCTGCATACTGCTGAGCTAATTTTTCTCCTTCACTTTTAGCTGTTTGATAGGGTTTCATGCTAAGAGAAACCAGATACAGAAAGGAAGCACTGATAACCACAAGCAAAATCGTCATCCCTAGACCATACTGCCACAGTAGATTATTTTTTGCTTTGTTTTGTCTTTTTTTCACTCGTCTATTTTACCATCTATTAGGCTTTATTACAAGTGAATGCAAGAATACTCTTCGAAAATCTCTTCAAACCACGTCAGCTTCGCCTTGCCGTACCCAAGTACTGTCTGCGGCTAGCTTCCTAGTTTGCTCTTTGATTTTCATTGAGTATAAGAAACCAATTCTATTTCTCCCTTCAAAGCAAACCGATTTTTCTTAGTTAAAACCGAGCAAGAAAATTAGAGACAGTTCCAAAATCAACCTATTAAAAAACCTGAGCTTAGTACTCAAGTTTTCGTAAGTTCTTTTAATCTATGGAATTATTTTATCATCTATTCTTTTAGCCATTTTTCCTAAAAATACAGGCAGTAGAAGGCTAATCATGACTAAAAAGAATCCTAGATAAAGAAATGTTAGCACAAAGCCTAAATGGTCAATCAACCACCCTGTCAGTGGGAAGAAGACAATCATACTGAGGCTAAACATCATAGAGTAGACACTCAGCATGGTTGCCCTTACTTCACTTGGAAGGCGCTCTTGCAAATCGTTGTCAAAAATCGGCTGAAAAAGAGCATATAGAGCATTACTAATCAAATAAATCAAAATATAGATTAGAGGTGTTCCAAAGTAGGACAGCAGATAGGTAACTCCAGTCAGCAGGACGAGGACAGGGAAAAGCTTCAAGGCTGCATATTTCTTTCCAATCTTACTCGCTAGATAGACTGCGACGATATTTAAGAGACTACCAAGTAGCATAACTGCTGAAATTTGCCAGCTACTTAAATCTGGTAACTGATTTTGATAGTAAAAGTAAAACATGCACATGAGTGTTCCGACAATCTGAGACAAAATCATCCAGTTGAAGAGCATGGGATGTCTCTTCAACTCATCCTTAACAGTCCAGATAATCTGTTTCATGGTCACACTATCAGCTTTTTCTAGCTTGACACTGGGTTCTTTCAGCATCCAAATCAGAAAAAGAACTATGATAGAAGTGGCAATCATGATATAGTAGGTCAGGTGCAATTGACCATGTACAAAAAATCCTGCCAAAACTGTCCCCAAAGACTGAGTTCCTTCCGACACCCCTGATAGGAAGCTTGAAATGGATAGATAACGCTCCTTTAGTCCAGCCTCTACAGCCGAGTCATAGACCATTGCTGCGCTTGTTCCTGAATCAAAATTATAAGACAAGGCACTCACAGCCATTGCTAGTGCATAAATCCAAAAATTTCCTTGCCCAGCCAACATGAGAATAGAAGACACAATCCCTGCTATACGACTTAAATAAAGGTTGGTCTTATAGGAATAGCGGTCAGCTAACATACCAGATGGAATTTCACAGAGAAGACTGGTCGTATGAAAGATACTTTCCAGAAGTCCAATCTGCCAAAGAGACATGCCGTTTTGACTGAGAAAGAGAATCCAAAAACTGGTAATCCCTAAAAATGCAAAAAACTCAACTCCAGCCATCAGGCCAATATTTTTCCGATAATTTCTTATTAACATCTTTTCTCCTTTAACAAGTGTATTATTATTTCTTTTGTCTGTCACTTGTTAATCTGTGCCTTACATGATCTCCACCCCTTTTTAGAAGCATTCTTCAACGCCATTATTGTTCCTTTAATTATTTATGAAATGATACCGGAAAAATAGCCGTTCCACGGTTTCTATTGCGAGTTTTCTTGTTTATTTTAGCACTTATGTCATCATATTACAAGAGAATATAGGAATACCCTTCAAAAATCAAATGCATTTCAGTCACAACTGACTAGAATTTCTGCAATTTTATCATTTTCAAATTAACTTTGAGCAAATTTCTTGCAAGGTGTTTTCTTTTGTTGTAATATATTTTATAACAACGAGAGAGTTCTCGAAAATTTAAGAAAAAGGAGACACATCATGTCTAAAAAAGTATTATTTATCGTCGGATCACTACGTCAAGGTTCTTTCAACCACCAAATGGCGCTCGAAGCTGAGAAAGCACTTGCTGGTAAAGCGGAAGTTAGCTACCTTGATTATTCAGACCTTCCTCTCTTTAGTCAAGATTTGGAAGTTCCAACACATCCAGCTGTAGCAGCTGTTCGTGAAGCAGTTCTCTCTGCAGATGCTATCTGGATCTTCTCTCCAGTCTACAACTTCTCTATCCCTGGAACAGTGAAGAACTTGCTTGACTGGCTATCTCGTGCCCTTGACTTATCTGATACACGTGGCGCTTCTGCTCTTCAAGACAAGTTTGTCACAGTATCATCTGTAGCCAATGCAGGTCATGATCAACTCTTTGCCATCTACAAAGACCTCTTGCCATTTATCCGTACACAAGTCGTTGGTGATTTCACTGCTGCACGTGTCAATGACTCTGCCTGGGCAGACGGAAAATTGGTTCTTGAAGAATCAGTCCTTAATTCACTTGAAAAACAAGTTCAAGACTTGGTCAATGCGATCAAGTAACTAATATAATAAAAGCGAACAAGACTACTTTTCTGACACTCAGAAGGCTAGCTTGTTCGCTTTTTTCTCATTTTAAACTAGAATAACTGATGATACATATTGTCAAATACAAAATATCTGATTTTTATACTTCCTTAACAAAAACCAATTCCTGTGGTTGGGACAGGTCTTCTCTGTAAACAAATCCTGCAAAGCTTAATCGACGAGCTTCATCGACCGTCTGTACTTGATTTTCTATCAGGGCTGTCAGGAAAGCACCACGCGCCTTCTTAGAAATAGTTGAGTGAATTTTCAACTGACCCCCCTTGTCCTCCATAAATTTGAAGGTCACCATTTTTTCTCTGATTTCCTTAGAAAATACAGTCTCAAACTCTGACGACAAGAGGGAGAAAATTAGGTCTTCACCATTCATAGCCTCATCGTAGGCTACCTTCCAATGACTCTTCAAAGTCTTACCAGCGACCTTTAATTTCATCAAAAAATCCAAACGGTGAGGTGCCATAGGTGACAAGGCTGGAACAACGCCATACAAAGCCGAGGTAATGAAGACATGATTTTCAAGATAGGCTTGTTCTGCCTCGGTTAATTTATCTCGCTTGATATGGCGGTACATAAGCCCATCGAATAGTTTCAAGGCTGGATAGTGTTGGGAAGTTTGCCTTTTCAAAGCTTGGATATTTTGAAATTCTTCTGCCGCCTTTTCGGCTGATACCTTATAAAAACTTTCTAATTGACTAGCAGAATAGAGGGCCAAGGCATCAAGTACAGCCTGACTTTCTGGTCTTAAAGGAGTGGCTTCAATACTTGGCAAATCTGTATTCATTTCTTTTGCTGTTGGGATTAAAATTTTCATATTGATAGTGTAGCATATTTTTTAACCACAACCAAGAAATTCATCTGAAAAGAGATTGGGGAAAAAAGGCATTAAAATTAAAAAATGCATAGTATCAGGAATTGAGAAATCTTGATACTATGCGTTTTATGATGGAAAGATTTACTTTATTTTTCCTGAAATTGAGGTTTTGCCCAGCCTCTCCTCTTACTGTACTTTAAATGTCTTGAGATAGTTGTCTTTCCCTACTTGACCTTCGAAGCTTTTACCATTTTCAAGGTAAGGAAGGTCATCGGATACTGAGGCCTTAACCTTGTAAATCTTGCCATCAACTTTAAAGAAGTAGACGGTGTCGCCCTTGATAACAGCTGATTTGAGGTCTGCTACCACACCCTTGATGCTTTCTGTTGTTTCATTATCAATTTCAAGGTCGTTTTTATTAGCGTACTTGGTGAGCAGTTCTTCTGCTGTCGTGGCTACGATAACATTTTGGTACTCGACTGCGTCTACCAGAGCGTACTCTTTGACCAAGCCAGCATTGTCCTTCAAGCCCATGATGTAGAGAGGCTTGTCATTGAGGTTGATGAGGATTGGGAATGTTGCCTTGTAGGATTTCTCCTGAACAGCACCTTCTGCTGATTCACGGGCTGATTCTTCTGTCGCAGAAGCCAAACTGTACTTAGCGATTTCTCCTGTCCGCATATTTTCAAGGATGAAACCAAGATTACTTTCATCTGCATTGGCCGATGTCACACCTGTGTAGAGGTATATGTCATTACCTATAGACAAGTAATTATAACCCTTGGTAGTCTGGGTCACATTTTTCTTGGAAATCATGGCATTCCAGAAACCGTCCTTATACTTGCCGTTATAGTTGATTTGCTCAATAGTTTCCTCAGCTGGATAGACTCTGTCTACCCATTCTGGAACATCTGCCAAGCTATATTCCTTGGTTTCTCCATTTGTAGCATCTAAGATAATGACTGAAGCAGGACGAGGAACTGCTAAGCCAAATTGCTTTTGGTAAACCGTTGCTACATAGAAAGGATTACCCTCATCGTCCACCTCGAAAGATGGAGTTTTGAAGATCTTGGTTGGGTACTTCAAGCGCAGGTGACGTTTGACGTCGCGGTTAAAATACTCCGATTCAGAATACTTGATTGGTGTCTTCAAATCCACCAAGTTGGCATTTCCAGTGACCATGTCCACCTTGATATACTCGCCGATTCCCTTAGCTTGATTATTAAACCACTTGATAGGATCTGCGTATTCTAGTGGCGTAACGCGATAAGGTTTCCCATCAATCGTCAATTGGGTATAGGTGTCTGCCGCTACGTACTGCGACACCTTATCTGTTAGGGAACCCAAGTAGCGGTCACCAATTTTTTCAGCAGTACTTCTATCTAAAATAGGAACCTTACTGGTGTCAGTCTTAGGAAATTCAGAAAACTCTTTTTCCGTAAGCGTGACTACATTGGCATAATTTTTAGCCTGAAAAATGCTGGAAGTTACCAAGGAAACCAAAGCTGCCAAGAGAAGAATTCCTCCAATAGAAGCTAAAAGGATTTTCCCTAACCGATTGATTTTGAAACCTTCAAGATTTAAGGCAGCTTCCGCCTTGCCGTGGCGCACATGAACTGTTTTGACAAGGTTTATCCCCTTGCCAAAACCAAATAAGATTGCTACAAGCAGCAAATGCCCACAGAGGAAAAAGAGAAATTCCCAGCTGGTCAGGTTAAGGGGCGGTAAAAAGATATACCAGGTCGTTGCGATAAAAATAAGTTCAAAGACTATTCGTTTCATTTGCTTTCCTCCTAAATGATTCGTCCTTCCAAGTGATCCAGTTCATGCTGGCATATCTGAGCTGGGAAACCTGTCAAAGTAATGGTCTGTTCCTGCCACTTGCTATCACGATAGGAAACTCTTATGGTTTCATAACGCTTAGTGGATCTCACTCCTGTCAAGGATAAACAGCCTTCCTCTGTCTCATAAGGTCCTTCAAAGGACAGGAGCACTGGGTTAAACATGACCACAGGAACCAAGCCCAGATTAAAGATAATCACGCGCTTCTGCACCCCAATCATATTGGCTGCTAGACCAACACAAGTTTCTCGATTTGCTAAAAGCGTATCCTGTAAATCTCTGGCAAGATAAAGGTCTTCCTGACTTGCCGGCTGAGACACCTGAGATAAAAACAAAATATCCTTTACAATTTTCTTCTCCACTTCCTCACACTCCTCTTGCTTTTTACTATATTATAGCAATTATAGCATAAAAGCCGATAACTGCAAGCCCTTTCCCTCAACTGTAGCAAAAAGCCATCCGAAGATGACTTTTTTTAAATCGCATTCTTGTCAAAACCGAGTTTGCGTTGGATAAACTTAACAATTTCGACAATGATAATCATTGAGAAGCTTCCGCCCATAACGATTCCCCATTGTGACAAGTCTAGTTTGGTTACGTGGAAGATTCCTTCAAGCGGTTCTACGACGATTGTTGCCATAAGAAGGATGAAGGATACCAAGATAGACCAGTTGAAGGTCTTAGACTTGAATGGGCCAACTGTCAAGATGGATTGGTAGACAGATTTGACATTGTAGGCATGGAAGAGCTGAATCAAGCCAAGGGTTGCAAAGGCCATAGTAAGGGCATCCGCATGAATGGCATGATTGTCACCCACGTGAACTGGATAAAGAAGGGCAAGACCATAAACACTCATAACAATAGCTGCTTGGAGTACACCTTGATAGATGATAGAACTCATGACACCACCTGAGAAGAAGCTCGCCTTGCGTCCACGTGGTTTGTGGGTCATAACACCAGGCTCAGCAGGTTCAACACCAAGAGCGATAGCTGGGAAGGTATCCGTTACCAAGTTGATCCACAAAAGATGAACTGGTTGCAAGACATCCCAACCAAACAAGGTTGATAGGAAGATGGTTAATACTTCAGCAGTATTGGCAGAAAGCAGGTACTGGATAGTCTTTTGAATATTAGAGAAGACCTTACGTCCTTCTTCAACTGCGACGATAATAGTCGCAAAGTTATCATCTGCAAGAATCATGTCAGAAGCCCCCTTGGAAACCTCTGTACCAGTGATTCCCATTCCAATACCGATATCTGCTGTTTTCAGAGCTGGCGCGTCATTAACACCGTCACCTGTCATGGCAACGACCTTACCTTGTTTTTGCCATGCCTTGACGATACGAACCTTGTGTTCTGGAGACACACGGGCATAAACAGAGTATTGACCAACTACTTTTTCAAAGTCTTCATCTGACAGTTCATTGAGTTCAGCACCAGTTAAAACGTGGCCCTCTGTATCGTTTGCGTCAATGATTCCCAAACGTTTGGCAATAGCTTCTGCTGTGTCTTGGTGGTCACCTGTAATCATGATTGGACGAATTCCAGCTTCCTTAGCCACACGAACAGCCTCAGCTGCCTCAGGACGTTCAGGGTCAATCATCCCAATCAAACCAGTAAAGATTAAATCATTTTCAAGCTCTTCAGAAGTAAGGTTTTCTGGAATGCCATCAATAATTTTATAAGCACCTGCAAGGACACGCAAGGCTTGGTGGGCCATTTCAGAGTTGTTTGTGTGAATGAGGTTTGTAA
>CAKQBM010000034.1 GCA_934216185.1 uncultured Streptococcus sp.
CCAAAAAAGATAGACAAGAAAGCAAGTAAAATAACATCTTTTAACTGCCATTTTTTCAACATAAAAAACTCCTTTTTAAAGAAAAGTGGGGCATTCAATGTGAGCTACCTAAATGCTTTGTATCATCTTCATCCAGGTTCGTAAAAGAAAAAACTCTAATTACAGATAGGAATTAGAGTTTAGCTTACAAGATTAGATGGTTAGTTTCTATAAATACAAAACCATTTCACATTTCCCTTCGCCAGTCTTAACTGTATCAGGTTCAATGGGTATAATCTCAGCCTAAAGCACCCCAAATGTCTTTATTATTTAATTATATAATTATTTTAACAGACGATTTATTCTAGTTCAAGAAATTGAACTGGAAATACAGCCTTGTACTCAAAAAGACAAGGGAAACTTCCACTTACTTAGAATCCAAGGATAAATACCTATTGCTCACTCATTTCCCGAACAGTTTTTTCTATATTTTTTGCATACGATATTGCTGAAATGATTGAAACACCGTCAACATTGGTCTTCATAATGTCTTTAATGTGTTGCGTCTGTATCCCACCAATTGCAACTAAGGGCATTTGTGGCAATAGTTTTCTCATCAATTTAAGACCTTCATAACCTATAGCACCACCAGCATCATTTTTTGATTGCGTATCAAATACAGGACCAACACCAACATAATCTACATATTCAACTTTTGATTGTTGGAATTCTTCCTCGTTTCTTATAGAAAGACCAATTATTTTATCTGGCATCAATTTTCTAATTTCATCAACACCAAGATCATCCTGTCCTACATGTACTCCGTCAGCATCTATCTCTAATGCTAACTCAATATCATCATTAACAATAAATGGAACATTGTATTTTCTACAAAGATTCTGTAGTTTAATTGCTAATTCGACTTTTTCTTTACCTTCCAGGGCTCCCTCACCTTTTTCACGGAATTGAAATAAGGTTATACCACCTTTTAAGGCTTCCTCAACGACTCTATATAGATCTTTTCCTTGGCAAGTAGTCATTCCACAAATAAAATATAGTTTTAGTAATTCTTTATGAAACATCTTACTTCACTCTTTTGAATTCCTTTACATCTTCATCTGTAATCTCATATAAGGCATTCATAAATTCAACTTTAAATGTTCCAGGAAGATGCCCATTTGGACGTTTTTCTGCTATTTCTCCAGCGATATTGTAAACCAACATTGCTGTTTCTAATGATTTCAATTCTTGACCTTTCTCAAGTCCTATAAAGCTTGCTACTACAGCACCTAATAAACATCCTGTCCCAATAACTTTTGGCATCATAGCACTACCATTATGAATCGTTACCACTTCTCCATTTACCGCAATAGCATCCACTTCACCTGTTACTACTATTGGAATATTGAACTTCTCATTTGCTGCTAGAGCAATTTCGTCAATATTATCTACACCCGCACTATCTACTCCTTTAGATACCACATTTATTCCCACTAAAGAGGCAATCTCTCCAGCATTTCCTCTAATCGCTGCGAGTTTGTAATTATTTATTAAATCTTCGGATACTTTTTTTCTATAAGATCCTGCTCCACAGGCTACAGGATCTAAAACTGCAGGAACATTATATTTCTCTGCAATTTTCAGCGCAGCTTGGTATAATTTCCAATTTTCATCTGTCAATGTGCCTATGTTTATTAATAACCCTCCAGCATACTTTAACAAATCCTCTAAATCTGCTGGAAATTCACTCATTGCTGGTGAGGCACCCAGTGCTACTAAGCCATTTGCTGTAAAGTTTTTTACAACATCATTGGTGATACAGATTACCAATGGTGCTTTTTCTTTTAATAATTTTAAACTTGTCATATTGAAATCCTTCCTTTTCACTTTATACGATCTACTGATTTCGATTTATCTCTATCTTTCGTTAAGAAATTTTTTTCATTTTCATTGAATGATTTATGCTCAATGAAAATCAAAGAGCAAACTAGAAAGCTAGCCGCAGGTTGCTCAAAGCACTGCTTTGAGGTTGTAGATAAGACTGACGAAGGCAGTCACGTATATAATTCAAGGTGAAGCTGACGTGGTTTGAAGAGATTTTCGAAGAGAATTTATCTCATCAAATTTGTAAATATCCTAAACCTTCTCTAGGCATCATAACCAATATCAAAAAAGGCTAATTCTAAAGCTACTGCTTGGTTCCAGCGTTTCTGAAGTTCTGTCAAATCTTCTCGATTTTTCCCAACACGATTCAGTTCATCAACAAGAAATTGAACCCACTCTGCAAAACAAGGACCTCTGTGGAGATTGATCCATTCCGAATGAATATAGGCTTCAGGTAGAGCCAAATCTTTAGAACCCCAGTCTAAATAGAGACCTTCTGCAATGACCAGCATGACCAAAAGATGGGCATAATCTGATGATGACACAGCAGAATACATAAGCTCCTGAAAGGCTTTTGTTACAGGGTGCAAGGTCACTTCTAGATAGTCATTCTCTGCTACTTTTAACTCTTTGAAGGCCTTTTGGAAATAACCGTCTTCATCTGCTTCAAGAAAGCCTAGTTGCTTGGCAAAACGAAGCTTGGATTCAAGCTGGTCTGCATGAGCTACGCAGCCACCCAGCATAGATAGAAAGGCATCAAAGAAGTGATAATCTTGAATCAGGTAGTCTTTTAAGACCTTATTCTCAATTGTCCCCTCAAAAAGTTCCTGAACAAAACGATGATTGACGGCAGCCTGCCAATCCTTCTGACTGCTTTTTAATAATTCTCCAACAGCCAAACCTGGCTCAAATGCACAGTCTTGTGTTTCCATATTTACTTCTCCTCTCTTTACTCATTAGTAATTAATAAAACACCAAGAGATACCAAGCAAAATCGTAATTCCACTTGATCCTTTTAAAGAACATAGAGGGCATTTGCAGAGAGCTACCTAAACAAGCCTATCTAGTTTATATAAACAAAAAAACTCCAATTACAATCAAGAATTAGAGTTGACTTATAAGATTAGATTGTTCATTTCGCCATACGAAAAAAACTGTTCACATTTCCCTTCGCCAGTCTTAACTGTATCAGGTTCAATGGGTATCATCTCAGCCTAAAGCACCCCAAATGTCTTTATTATTTAATTACTGCACCAGTATAGCAAAAAATGAAAGCCCTAGCAAGATATTTGACTGGAAAATATATTTATATAATCTCTGAAAACGATTTAATTTTTCTATACACGAAGAAAAACCTCCACATCAAGTGGAGGCAATCATTTTATCAATACAATTTTAAGTCACGAGGATCAACTGGGAAGGTTGGGTTGTATGGATTATGACGAAGTTTAAAGTGTTTAACATCTTCAATAGTCTGAGTTCCAGACAATTGCATGACTGTCTTCAATTCTGCATTCAAGTGTTCAAAGACTTGACGTACACCAACACTACCACCAAGAGCCAAGCCATAGATAACAGGGCGGCCAATAGCTACCAAGTCTGCTCCTGAAGCCAAGGCTTTAAAGACGTGTTGACCACGACGAATACCTGAATCAAAGACGATTGGCACGCGTTTATCAACTGCTTCTGCTACTTCTTGAAGTGAATCAAAGGCAGCTGGTCCACCGTCGATTTGGCGGCCACCATGGTTGGTTACCCAGATACCAGAAGCTCCTGCAGCAAGAGAACGTTCAACGTCCTCACGGCATTGTGGTCCTTTGACATAAACAGGAAGTCCTGAGTATTCAGCGATGAATTCTACATCACGTGGAGACAAGCGTTGTTTAGCTGATTTGTAAACAAAGTCCATTGATTTACCAGCACCTTCTGGCAGATATTCCTCAACAATCGGCATGCCAACTGGGAAGACAAAACCATTACGCTTGTCCACCTCACGATTACCTCCTACAGTCGCATCTGCTGTCAAGACAATCGCTTTATAGCCTTCAGCCTTCACACGGTCCATAATATGGCGATTGATTCCGTCATCTTTACTAAAGTAAAATTGGAACCAATGAGGTGTCCCTTGAAGGGCTTCTGTAATTTCTGGAAGGTCGACAGTAGAGTAAGAACTGGTTGTATAAAGAGAACCAAACTCATGCACACCACGCGCAGTCGCCACTTCACCCTGTTCATTTGCCAATTTATGAGCCGCAACAGGCGCCATAATGATTGGTGAAGATAGTTTTTCACCTGCAAATTCAATCTCTGTGCTTGGATTTTCAACATTGCAAAGAGTATGCGGAACGATGAGTTTGTGGTTAAAGGCACGAATATTCTCACGTAAAGTGAAAGTATCTTCTGCTCCACTGGCGATATAGCCAAAGGCTGCCTTAGGAATCACTTGTTGCGCCATTGGCTCCAAATCATAGGTATTGATGAAGTCTACATGACCTTCTGCATTGCTTGTTTTGTATGACATAAAATGTCCTCCTTAATAAGTAAGCGTTTACTTTGTATATTACAAAAGTATCTTAACTCTTTTTTCAAAACTTTTCAAATATTTTGTTTGGAAATTTCAGAAATTTTATGTCTATGATAAAAAATCCTTATCACGGCAATAAAAAATAGATATTATCCAAAGGAACTTTTAAGTGCTACAATAACTGTATCATTTCTAGATGGGAGGTTCTATTTTTGGATTGGTCAATTGTTGAACAATATCTACCACTATATCAAAAGGCTTTTCTCCTGACCTTACATATTGCAGTTTGGGGAATTCTGGGATCCTTTCTGCTCGGTTTAATCGTTAGTATCATCCGGCATTACCGCATCCCTCTTTTGGCGCAAATAGCGGCAGCCTACATCGAATTGTCACGCAACACGCCCCTTTTGATTCAACTCTTCTTTCTCTACTTCGGGCTTCCCCGAATCGGGATTGTCCTATCTTCAGAAGTCTGCGCAACCTTAGGACTTATCTTTCTAGGAGGATCCTACATGGCAGAATCTTTCCGAAGTGGGTTGGAAGCCGTCAGTCAAACCCAGCAGGAGATTGGATTAGCCATCGGTCTGACACCTCTACAGGTCTTTCGCTACGTAGTTCTTCCGCAAGCAACAGCGGTGGCCCTACCCTCTTTTAGTGCCAATGTCATTTTCCTGATCAAGGAAACCTCTGTTTTCTCAGCAGTGGCTTTGGCAGACCTCATGTACGTCGCCAAGGACTTGATTGGGCTCTACTATGAGACAGACATTGCACTGGCCATGTTAGTAATTGCTTATCTGATTATGCTACTGCCCATCTCACTGGTCTTTAGCTGGATAGAAAGGAGGCTCCGCCATGCAGGATTCGGGAATCCAAGTACTCTTTCAGGGAAATAATCTCCTGCGGATCTTACAGGGATTGGGCGTTACGATTGGCATATCTATCCTGTCTGTCCTCTTATCCATGATTTTCGGAACAATCATGGGAATCATCATGACCTCCCATTCTAGAATCGTACGATTTTTGACACGATTGTATCTTGAATTTATCCGTATCATGCCCCAGCTGGTGTTGCTCTTCATCGTTTATTTCGGCTTGGCTCGAAACTTTAATATCAATATCTCTGGAGAGACTTCTGCTATTATCGTTTTTACCCTCTGGGGAACAGCTGAAATGGGGGACTTGGTCCGCGGAGCCATCACTTCCCTCCCTAAGCATCAGTTTGAAAGTGGACAGGCGCTAGGTTTGACCAATGTTCAACTTTACTACCACATTATCATCCCACAGGTCTTGAGAAGACTGCTACCGCAGGCCATTAATCTTGTCACTCGGATGATCAAAACCACTTCCTTAGTCGTTTTGATTGGGGTTGTTGAAGTGACTAAGGTTGGACAGCAAATCATCGATAGCAATCGCTTGACTATCCCAACTGCTTCTTTTTGGATTTATGGAACCATTCTGGTCTTGTATTTCGCAGTCTGCTTCCCTATTTCCAAACTATCCACACACTTAGAAAAACATTGGAGGAACTAAATGTCTGAAACTATCTTAGAAATCAAGGAACTAAAAAAATCCTTCGGAGACAATCCCATCCTCCAAGGACTTTCTCTAGATATCAAAAAAGGGGAAGTTGTCGTCATTCTAGGACCCTCTGGTTGTGGGAAAAGTACTCTCCTTCGTTGCCTCAATGGCTTAGAAAGTATTCAAGGTGGAGATATCCTGCTGGACGGTCAGTCTATCGTTGAAAATAAAAAAGACTTTCACCTAGTTCGCCAAAAGATTGGCATGGTCTTTCAAAGTTATGAACTCTTTCCTCATCTGGATGTCCTACAAAACCTCATCCTAGGCCCTATCAAAGCTCAGGGAAGAGACAAGAAAGAAGTAACGGAAGAAGCTCTGCAACTACTGGAACGTGTCGGATTGTTGGATAAACAACATAGCTTTGCTCGTCAATTATCTGGCGGACAGAAGCAACGGGTTGCAATTGTCCGTGCCCTGCTCATGCATCCGGAAATCATCCTTTTTGATGAAGTGACTGCTTCGCTGGATCCCGAAATGGTACGTGAAGTTCTTGAACTCATCAATGACTTGGCCCAAGAAGGGCGCACCATGATTCTAGTAACCCACGAAATGCAGTTTGCCCAAGCCATTGCCGATCGGATTATCTTCCTAGACCAAGGGAAAATCGCTGAAGAAGGAACGGCTCAAGCCTTCTTTACCAATCCACAGACCAAACGAGCCCAGGAATTTTTAAACGTCTTTGACTTTAGCCAATTTGGCTCATATCTATAAAGGAGATTCTTATGAAACTACTCAAACCACTCTTAACTGTTTTGGCACTTGCCTTTGCCCTTATCTTTGTCACAGCTTGTAGCTCAGGTGGAAATGCTGGTTCATCATCTGGTAAAACCACTGCCAAAGCTCGTACAATTGATGAAATCAAAAAAAGCGGTGAGCTACGAATCGCTGTGTTTGGAGATAAGAAACCTTTTGGTTACGTTGACAATGACGGTTCCTACAAAGGTTACGATATTGAACTTGGGAACCAATTAGCCCAAGACCTTGGTGTCAAGGTTAAATACGTTTCAGTTGACGCTGCCAACCGTGCTGAATACTTGATTTCAAACAAGGTGGATATTACTCTTGCCAACTTTACAGTGACTGATGAACGCAAGAAACAAGTTGATTTTGCCCTTCCGTATATGAAAGTTTCTCTTGGTGTCGTATCACCTAAGACCGGTCTCATTACAGACGTCAAACAACTTGAAGGTAAAACCTTAATTGTCACAAAAGGAACGACTGCTGAGACTTATTTTGAAAAGAATCATCCAGAAATCAAACTCCAAAAATACGACCAATACAGTGACTCTTACCAAGCTCTTCTTGACGGACGTGGAGATGCCTTTTCAACTGATAATACTGAAGTCCTAGCTTGGGCGCTTGAAAACAAAGGATTTGAAGTCGGTATTACTTCCCTCGGTGATCCAGATACCATCGCAGCAGCAGTCCAAAAAGGCAACCAAGAATTGCTGGACTTCATCAATAAAGATATTGAAAAATTAGGCAAGGAAAACTTCTTCCACAAGGCTTATGAAAAAACACTACACCCAACCTACGGTGACGCTGCTAAAGCAGATGACCTTGTTGTTGAGGGCGGAAAAGTTGACTAATACTCAATGAAAATCTCTTCAAACCATGTCAACGTCGCCTTGGATTATATATGTGACTGACTTCGTCAGTCTTATCTAAAACCTCAAAGCCGTGCTTTGAGCAACCTGCGGCTAGCTTCCTAGTTTGCTCTTTGATTTTCATTGAGTATAAGATCCAATAACATTACAAAAAGAAATCAGGTAATCCTAGTGACTACCTGATTTTCTATGTTTTAAGCATTTTGCCAATTTTCTTGGTCTTCTTTAAAGCGTTTTAGAAGGTCGAGCCCTTCTGGCGTAATGTAGCCTTCTTCTTGGGCTAGGTGGATGAGTTCACTGTAGTTAGAAAGCGTCACAAGTTTGACACCTGCGTCTGCGAAATTCTTATCTGCTTTTGGCAATTGGTAACTGAAAATCGCTACAACTCCAAGCACATCTGCTCCTTCTCGCTTAGCTGCGGCTACGGCTTCAAGAACAGAACCACCAGTTGAAATGAGGTCTTCAACCACTACCATTTTTTGACCTTGAGCTACGCGACCTTCGATTTGATTACCAGCACCGTGGTCTTTTGGTTTGCTACGGATGTAGGCAAATGGCAGATTCATCTTGTCAGCAATAATAGCTCCGTGTGGAATCCCTGCTGTCGCAGTTCCTGCAATCACTTCTACCTCTGGGAATTCTGCTTTAATAGCTTCTACAAAACCATTTTCAATCAAGGTACGAGTTTCTGGGTAAGCCAATGTTACACGATTGTCAGTATAAATCGGTGACTTGATTCCAGATGCCCAAGTAAAAGGTTCTTCTGGCTTGAGGTAAACGGCTTGAATTTTCAATAAGTGGCTAGCAATGTCTTTAGCAAGTGTCATGGTCTTCTCCTTTTATTTTTATACTCTATTTCTTTAATTCTAGTCTTGGTTCCATTCATCCTTGATGGCATGATAAGCTGCAACAGGATCTTCAGCTTGGGTAATCGGACGTCCCACTACGATATAGTCACTGCCGATTTGATAAGCATCCGCTGGCGTCATGACTCTTTTTTGGTCCCCAACTGCCGCACCTGCTGGACGAATACCTGGTGTCAGGCAGATAGAGTTTTGGTTGGTAGCTTCTTTGATGAGTTTGACTTCCTGAGCCGAGCAAACCACACCATCCAAACCGGCTTCAGCAGTTTTCTTTGAATAGTGAATGACAGATTCTTGAAGACTGGTTTGGATATTTTGAAAGTCTCTCATTTGCTCTTCAGAGGTTGATGTCAACTGAGTGACAGCTATCAATTTGGCTTGTTTCCCAAGACCTTCACGCGCAGCCTTCATCATTTCTACACCACCAGCCGCATGAACATTGGTCATATCCACACCAAGCTGAGACAGGACCTTCATAGCTGATTTGACTGTATTGGGAATGTCATGCAGCTTGAGATCCAAAAAGACACTGTGACCCAGGCCTTTCAAGTAAGACACAATCTCAGGACCCGTTGCGTAATAAAGCTCCATCCCTACCTTGAGATAAAGGCTTTCTTCTGCTGGGAAAAGAGCTAAAAATTCCTTGACCGCCTCAAAACTAGGAAAATCAAGAGCAATGACTGGACGATGTTCTCGCATAGGTTTCTCCTTTTACCTTTGCTAGTGAGAGAGTCTGGGCAACAGAAGCCACGAAAAAAGGAACCTGCCAACAGCAAGGTTCCACGAAAAATGGGTAGTCTCCACCCTTTCACCGTCTAACCTTAGCTGCCTCTCTGGACTGCTTTAAAGGTTTTCTATTATTCTATTATTTCTACTAGCACTTGTCAAGTAAAAACATGGCAACTAAAGAGCTATAGAAGAAAAGCTAAACCTAGCGACGCGATGAACGCTGACTTGTTTGATTTCGATTGCTTTCTTCCTCCAATTTTTTCTTCTCTTCTTCCAATTTATTCTGCTGTTCTTCTAGCCTTTTCTTCTCTTCCTCTTTCTGTTTCTTCTCAGCTTCCTTAGCCTCTTGTTTGGCTTTTTCCTCAGCCTCCATAATTAATTTATCCGCCACAGTGTAACTGTAAATTCCAGCTTCCATATCGACCACACTTGGTTCTGACAATTGAGGCTTAATCTTACTGTAATATGGCAATTTCTTACTCATTTCAGATAGAGGAACCAAGATCTCGTCCGAATCATTCATGGTCAATCGAATTAAATCTGAAGTCACCTTGCTTGGGGCTAGTTCCACTTTTTGGATAGCAGCCTTGAGTTCTGGGCTAATTTGAGTAAGTTCTGACGTAAAGGTTTTGATTTGTTCGCTGTCATTAAAGAGAACTGATAAATAAGTTTCTGGTAAACTGACCAAGCTCACAGAACTGGTCTCTAGCTGACCGCTGGAAAGAATAGGATAATGATTTTCACCAGAAACATAGTAGGCAACAATATCGTATTCCTTGACCTTGATAGTGAACTTGGTTGGAAATTGATAGACAAGTTGAGCTGATTCAACCCAATAGTTAGACTTAATTCGCTCTTCATATTTTGCCTTGTCTAGCAGAAGATTAATCGTATAATCCGAATCCTGAATGCCTGAAGCCTGTCGAATATCATCAGCCGTAGTTTGCACTGTTCCCTCAACACGAATATCCTTCATAGTCGCATAAGGACTGAGTAGGTAGGCAGAGACAATCAATAAAAGCAGACTTGGAAATAAAATCGTTAGAGCTCGTAAGATATGGATACCAGGAATCTTTGCTTTGACTGGTTTTTCCTTTGCAGGCTTTTTCTCTATTTTTTTATCCCGTTTATCCTCTTTATCTGTCTTTTTAGACTTTGATTCTTCCTTGGATTCTTCCTTGGATGCTTCTTTTCTGACGTCTTCTGACTCTTCTACTTTTCCCTCAGACTCTTCCTTAGCTGATTCTGGGTTCTTTGGGTCAGATTCACTCTCTTGGTCTTCAGTTTCATCTGAATCTTCAGATTTTGAAGCCATTCGAGCTTGTCTTTCCTTTTCCTTCTCCTCAGCTAGGGCCGCCTCTTCTTCAGCCTTCTTTTTTAGATATTCTTGGTTTCGTTTCTGCCATTCTGATAACTCTTTCAATTCTTCGAGGATTTCTTTGCCCTCATTTTTCTTATCTTTTGACATTTACTTTCCTTATGATAAATCGTTTTTCAATAGTTGATAAAAATCTGCTAGAGATTTCAATTCCTTAGAAGCCTTCATCTTGGTTTGATAGTCTTCCTTGTTACTTAGTAAGTGAGAAAGCTTCTCTTCCAAACTATCCAAGGTCAAATCGCTCTCTTGAAGCTCTTCTGCATAGCCTTTTTTTACAAAGTAAGCTGCATTTTCAATCTGGTCTCCACGACTAGCTTCACGACCAAGTGGCACAATAACATGCAATTTTGCCATGGCCAAGAGCTCAAAAATCGTATTGGCACCACCGCGTGTCACAACAATATCAGCCAATTCCATCAAGGGTTGATAGAGATTGGTCACATAGTCAACACGAAAAAGATTTTGGCTCAACTCGTTCAGGCTAGAATCTCCAGTTAGATTGATAATATTGTAGCGTTCTGTCAGCTCTTTCTTATAGTCTGTCACCAATTGGTTAAAGACACGAGCACCTGCAGAACCGCCAACAAACAATACAGTTGGCAATTGGGGATTAAAGTGTGTTTGAATATCCACCAATTCATCGGGCTCTGGAGTTTTTTGGTCTGAAACCTTGGTCACTGCTCCCACATGCTCGACCTTAGACAAACTTGAAGCTTGCTCAAAGGTTGAATACATCTTAGTCGCAAATTTATAAGCGATTTTATTAGCCAAGCCCATAGACAGGTCAGATTCGTGAATAAAGACTGGCACTCCTGACACACGCGCAGCGATAACAGGCGGCACAGAGACAAAACCTCCCTTTGAAAAAAGGGCCTGTGGACGAAGTCGCAACATGATAAAGAGCGATTGGACAATTCCCCAGCCAACTTTGAAGACGTCCAGCATATTTTGCCAAGAGAAATAACGACGCAATTTGCCAGTCGCAATGGAATGGAAGGTTACATCTAGACCCGACTTGAGGATTTCTTGGTGTTCAATCCCACACTTATCTCCGATATAGTGGACTTCCCAACCATCTTCGATGAACTTGGGCATTAACAAAAGGTTGAGGGTAACGTGTCCAACCGTCCCCCCACCTGTAAAGACAATTTTTTTCATATTATTCTTTTAACTCCGCTACTGTGTCGATAAAGAGGTCGCCACGTACTTCAAAGTTAGCATACATATCCCAGCTGGCATTGGCAGGACTGAGAAGGACTACATCTCCTTGAGTTGCAAGCTCATAGGCCTTGCGGGTCGCATCTGCAATATCAGTCGCATCCACATATGCCACACCAGCCTTGTCTGCTGCCCGTTTGACACGTTCTGCAGACTGACCCAGGATGACCATCTTCTTGAGTCCAGTAATGTCTGGAACCAATTCGTCAAACTCATTACCACGGTCTAAACCACCTGCAATCAGAATGACCTTGCTGTTGTCAAATCCTGATAAGGCTTTTTGAGTAGCCAAGATATTAGTTGACTTGCTATCATTATAGAACTTAACACCCTTGATTTCATCCACAAACTGGAGACGGTGTTTGACACCACCAAAGGCTGAAAGAGTTTCTTTGATGGTTTGGTTATCCACACCACGAAGCTTGGCTACAACAATCGTCGCAAGGGCATTTTCCACATTGTGGCTACCTGGAACTCCGATTTCATTCGCTGCCATGACTACTTCCCCACGGAAGTAGAGTTGACCATCTTCCAGATAAGCTCCATCAACCTTTTCCTGTGTTGAAAATGGAACTACAGTAGCTTGTGTTTTAGTAGCCAATTCTTTTGCCAAGTCTTGGTTAAAGTTCAAGACAAGGAAATCAGCCGCTGTCATCTTGTTCTGGATATTCCACTTGGCTGCTACATATTCTTCAAAAGAACCATGATAATCGATATGAGTTGGCATGAGGTTGGTAATTACTGCAATCTCAGGATGGAATTCTTGAACTCCCATCAGTTGGAAAGAAGAAAGTTCCATGACAAGTGTGTCCTTATCTGTCGCAGTTTGGGCCACTTGACTAGCTGGATAGCCGATATTTCCTGATAAAAGACCATGTTGGCCAGCAGCAGTCAAAACGTCCCCAATCATAGTCGTTGTGGTTGTTTTACCGTTCGAACCTGTGATACCAACAATCGGTGCTTCAGAAATCAAATAAGCCAATTCCACCTCAGTCAAGACTGGAATCCCCTTGGCCAAAGCCTTTTCAATCATGGGATTACTGTATGGAATACCTGGATTTTTCACCATAAGGGCAAACTCTTCATCCAAGAGTTCCAAAGGATGGCCACCTGTAATGACCTTGATTCCTTCTTCCAACAAACTTTGGGCAGCTGGATTGTCCTCGAAAGGTTTCCCATCATTTACTGTCACAATGGCACCTAGCTTGTCCAACAAACGAGCTGCAGATTCACCAGACTTGGCCAAACCTAAAACAAGGACTTTCTTATTTTTAAATTGATCTATTACTTTCATGTCTCGAACTCCATTTCTACTCTTACTATTTTACCATTTTTATGGAAATAATTCTAAACGAAAATGCTCATATTCAGCATTCTAACAAGCAAAAAGAGAGTCGAAACTCTCTTTTTATCTTCTTTTACTTTGATTCATCGACATAAGAGTGATATCACGCAAACTAAAGTAGGCTAAGGCCAGCATAGCGATTGCGACAAAGAATTCTGTCGGTAGCTGAAAGATTTGCAGAACAGACAACATGAGCAAAATCAAGAGTGCTACAAAAGCAAAGACGACAAGGACGATATTAACTGTCCCTTTAATGCTTTCTGGTGTCGCAAATACATAGAGTAGTAATAAGAGGATTCCTATGATTAAATAAACCATCTTTATCTCTTTCTAGCTCTTATTCAGCTGATTTTTTCTTCTTGTTAGCTTTCTCACGCTCGGCCTTGTTAAGGATTTGTTTACGCAAACGAATAGACTCAGGTGTTACTTCCATATACTCATCATCGTTCAAGAACTCAAGAGACTCTTCAAGTGTCAAGATACGAGGAGTCTTGATAACAGCTGTTTGGTCCTTAGTAGCTGAACGAACGTTGGTCATTTGTTTCGCCTTAGTGATGTTAACTGTCAAGTCATTTTCACGAGAGTTTTCACCGATGATCATTCCTTCATAAACCTCAGTACCTGGGTTGACAAAGATCGTACCACGTTCTTCGATAGACATGATTGAGTAAGTTGTAGCCTTACCAGCATCGATAGAAACAAGGGCACCACGGTGACGTCCACCAATTTCCCCTGGAATCAATGGCAAGTATTGGTCAAAGGTATGGTTCATGATACCGTAACCACGAGTCATTGACAAGAACTCAGT
>CAKQBM010000035.1 GCA_934216185.1 uncultured Streptococcus sp.
TAACCGTTGCAAAAGTTGCGAAAAAATCATCACTCTTTTTGGGAGGTGTCGCATTTGGTACCCTTGGTTTGAAAATCTTAGCAAGTAAGGAAGCTAAAAAAGGTTATTCTAAAGCTTTGGCTAAGGCTTACAAGTTGAAAGACGGGCTAGATGCATCTGTTTCTGTTGTGAAACAACATGGAGACGATGTCTTGCAAGATGCCAAATATTTGTACGAGCAAGAGAAAAAAGAAGAGCAATTAGATAGCCTTATAGGAGAATAATATGTCTTTTAAAGTGCTACATAGAGGATACCAACATATCCGACTATCATCTTCTTTTTCACTCACCTTGGATATTCAAGACTATCTTCGTTCCTTGGCGAGAGATGAAAAGGGAATTGAGTCTATCCGGTTTTACATGGATCAACAGCACTTTACTCTACGTATAAAAGAAGGCTTTTCTGTATTAGATAATGCAGAAGCCTTTTTAAAAAGAATTGATAAAGGGAAAGTTTCTGAGTTGATGACTCTTCCCATTCGTAGAGAAGAGAGTGCTTATTCTATTGTTTCAGGTGCAGCGATTAAGCGTGTGCTTTTTCGTAGTCTTGTACCGTCTCCAATTCGCTATATATGGACTTGTTATCAGGCTTTGGGTTATATTAGAGAAGCCTATCAAACACTAGCGCGTAAGGAACTAACGATGGAGGTCTTGGACTGTTCGGCGATTTTATTGTCCTTGTTTATGAACCAATCCAAGACGGCTAGCAATATCATGTTTATGCTTGATTTGGGGAATCATTTAGATCAGTGGTCCTTGAAAAAAACTGCAACAGATTTAGAACAGAGTCTTCTTGCAAAAGAGAGCGATGTATTCCTAGTACAGGGCGATACGGTTGTTAGTATCAAGAGTTCTGATGTTCAAATAGGAGATGTCTTGGTCCTATCTCAAGGAAATGAAATTCTGTTTGATGGACAAGTAGTTTCAGGTTTAGGTATGGTCAACGAAAGTTCCTTGACGGGAGAGAGTTTTCCAGTTGAAAAAAGAGAGTCTGATTTGGTTTGTGCAAATACAGTATTAGAAACTGGAGAGTTACGCATTCGTGTAACCGATAATCAGATGAACAGCCGGATTTTACAACTGATTGAGTTGATGAAGAAATCTGAAGAAAACAAGAAAACGAAACAACGCTATTTCATCAAAATGGCGGACAAGGTCGTCAAATATAATTTCTTGGGGGCTGGGCTAACTTACCTATTGACAGGTTCTTTTTCTAAGGCTATTTCTTTCCTATTAGTCGATTTCTCCTGCGCTTTGAAAATTTCTACTCCTGTAGCTTATTTGACAGCTATCAAGGAGGGGTTGAATCGTGAAATGGTGATTAAGGATGGGGATGTTCTGGAGAAATATCTGGAAGTTGATACTTTCTTGTTTGATAAGACGGGAACAATCACAACTAGCTATCCTATAGTTGAAAAGGTGTTACCTTTTGGGGACTATAGTGAGGAAGATATTCTCAGAATCAGTGCCTGTCTTGAGGAGCACATCTATCATCCTATTGCTAATGCTATCGTCAAGCAAGCTGAGATAGAGGGAATTGAACATGAGGAAATGCATGGGAAACTCCAATATATCGCAAGCAAGGGGATCAAATCTCATATAGATGGGCAACCAGTTCTTATTGGGAATTATGTTTTGATGCAGGATGAGCAAATTCATATCAATTCAGAACAAAATGCTTTAATTGAAGAGTACAAGAGTCACTACAATCTCTTATTCTTAGCTTATCAGAATGAATTGATTGGAATGTTCTGCATTCATACTCCTTTGAGAAAAGAAGCAAAAGCAGCCTTGGAGAAACTTAAGGCACAAGGGAAAAAATTGATTCTGGCAACAGGGGACACCTTGGTTAGAACAGAGGAATTAGTCAAAGATTTGCCCTTTGATCAGGTCTATACAGACTTGAAACCTGATGGGAAATTTGAGTTAGTAGAGGAACTGCAGAAAGCAGGTCACACTATTTTGATGGTTGGAGATGGATTGAATGACTCAGCTGCTCTAACCCTATCAGATATCGGTGTGGTGATGAATGAGAGTGCAGATATTTCTAAGCAGATGAGTGATATCTTATTGTTAGATAATCGTTTGGATTTCTTCCAAGAGTTGAATTCGTTATCATCATCTTTGCAAACACTTATCAAGAAGAATATTCAAGATACCGTTGTCGTAAATAGTAGTTTGATTGGCTTTGGCTTGTTTAATTGGCTCAGTCCTTCAAATCTCTCTATCTTACATAATCTAACAACCTTATGCATAGTCCTGCGTAGCCTGTCTATTAATACTCAATGAAAATCAAAAAGCAAACTAGGAAGCTAGCCGCAAGCTGTAGTTGAGTACGGTAAGGCGACGCTGACAGTATAAGGCTAGATAGATGTGCTTATTAATAACAAAAAGGAGTTACCTTTCTCAAGGTTAACTCCTTTGTTTATAGGTAAATGTTGAATAGTTTAGTAAGTCAATACAAAGTATTTTTTCTTACCACGACGGATAACAGTCAGTTCATTCTCTAACTTATCTGCGTCACTCAAGACATAGTCAAGGTCTTGGATGCGGTCACCGTTTACGTAGATAGCTCCATTTTGGACATCTTCACGGGCTTGGCGTTTTGAGTTAACTACACCAGATGACACAAGAAGTTCCACGATGTTGAGGTTTTCGTCTGCTTGAACTTGGTAGTTTGGTACACCACGAAGTCCTTGTTTGAGCTCTTTAACAGAAAGGTTTTTGATGTTTCCTGCAAAGAGTTGCTCAGTGATGTTAAGGGCTTCTTTGTAGGCTTCTTCGCCGTGAACAAGTGTAACGACTTCACGAGCCAAGACTTTTTGAGCCAAGCGTTCGTGTGGAGCTACTTCAAATTGTTTACGGATGTCTTCAATCTCATCAAGTGACAAGAAAGTAAAGATTTTCAAGAAGCGAACAGCGTCAGCGTCCATCACGTTCATCCAGAATTGGTACATTTCGTATGGAGAAGTCTTTTCGGGATTGAGCCAGACTGCGTTTCCTTCTGATTTACCAAACTTCTTACCAGTTGCATCTGTAATCAATGGAACAGTGATAACGTGACCAGTCTTGTCAGACTTACGACGAAGCAATTCGGTACCAGCTGTCATATTTCCCCACTGGTCAGAACCACCGATTTGAAGCGTTACATTGTGGTCTTGGTTAAGGACGAAGAAGTCGTAACCTTGCATGATTTGGTAAGCGAACTCAGTGTAAGAAATCCCTGTTTCGATCCGTTTTTTAACAGATTCCTTACTCATCATGTAGTTGACAGTGAAGTATTTTCCAATATCACGGAGGAAGTCAATGAAGCTGATGTTGCCAAACCAGTCGTAGTTGTTGACCATGACAGCTTTATTTTCACCATTTTCAAAGTCAAGAAAACGAGAAAGTTGTCCTTGGATAGACTTGACCCAGCCCTCTACTGTGTCTTTTGTTTGGAGACTACGTTCAGCATCTTTGAAGGACGGATCTCCGATGAGACCTGTAGCACCGCCAACGAGCGCATAAGGTTTGTGACCTGCTAGTTGCAAGCGACGACTTGTCAAGATTGCGACAAGATGGCCTAGGTGAAGGCTGTCAGCAGTTGGATCATAGCCAGTATAATAAGAAACTTGACCTTCTTCTAGGGCTTTACGCAAAGCTTCTTCATCAGTCGTTTGAAAAATCAAACCACGCTCTTTTAGCTCATCAAAAATGTGCATATGTCTTTTCTCCTTTTTAAAATTATTGTTTCTACCTATTGTATCATAAACTCGGGCAATAGCCTAGCAGAATAGGGAAGAAAGTGGCTATTTTATTGAAAGGGTCCCTTTTGTGGTATAATAGATAGAGTGAGGAAATCCATGCAAAATCAATTAAATGAATTAAAACGAAAAATGCTGGAATTTTTCCAGCAAAAACAAAAAAATAAAAAATCAGCTAGACCTGGCAAGAAAGGTTCAGGTGCCCAAAAATCTAAATCCCTAGATAAGCCAGCCATTTTTCCAGCTATTTTACTGAGTATAAAAGCCCTATTTAACTTACTCTTTGTGCTCGGTTTTCTAGGAGGAATGTTGGGAGCTGGGATTGCTTTGGGGTACGGAGTGGCCTTATTTGACAAGGTTCGGGTGCCTCAGACAGAAGAATTGGTACATCAGGTCAAGGACATCTCTTCTATTTCAGAGATTACCTATGCGGATGGGACGGTAATTGCTTCCATAGAGAGTGATTTGTTGCGCACTTCTATCTCATCTGAGCAAATTTCGGACAATCTGAAGAAGGCTATCATTGCGACGGAAGACGAACACTTTAAAGAGCATAAGGGTGTAGTGCCCAAGGCGGTTATTCGTGCGACCTTGGGGAAATTTGTAGGTTTGGGTTCCTCTAGTGGGGGGTCAACCTTGACCCAGCAACTGATTAAACAGCAGGTGGTTGGGGATGCACCGACTTTGGCTCGTAAGGCGACAGAGATTGTGGATGCTCTTGCCTTGGAACGCTCCATGAATAAGGATGAGATTTTAACGACCTATCTCAATGTGGCTCCGTTTGGCCGAAATAATAAGGGGCAGAATATTGCAGGAGCTCAGCAGGCAGCTGAGGGGATTTTCGGTGTAGATGCCAGCCAGTTGACTGTTCCTCAAGCAGCATTTTTAGCAGGGCTTCCACAGAGTCCCATTACCTATTCTCCTTATGAAAATACTGGAGAGTTGAAGAGTGATGAAGACTTAGAAATGGGCTTAAAACGGGCTAAGGCAGTTCTTTACAGTATGTATCGTACAGGTGCCTTAAGCAAAGACGAGTATTCTCAATATAAGGATTACAATCTTAAACAGGATTTTCTCCCTTCAGCTACAGTCACAGGTGTGTCACGAGGCTATTTATACTTTACAGCCTTGGCAGAAGCTCAGGAACGTATGTATGATTATCTAGCTCAGAGAGACAATGTCTCCGCTAAGGAGTTGAAAAATGAGGCAACTCAGAAGTTTTATCGCGATTTGGCAGCCAAGGAAATTGAAAATGGTGGTTATAAGATTACTACTACCATAGACCAGAAAATTCATTCTGCCATGCAAAATGCGGTTGCTGACTATGGCTATCTTTTAGACGATGGAACAGGTCGTGTAGAAGTAGGGAATGTTTTGATGGACAACCAAACAGGTGCTATTCTAGGCTTTGTAGGTGGTCGTAATTATCAAGAAAATCAAAACAATCATGCCTTTGATACCAAGCGCTCACCAGCTTCTACTACCAAGCCTTTGCTGGCCTACGGTATTGCTATTGACCAGGGCTTGATGGGAAGCGAAACGATTCTATCTAACTATCCAACAAACTTTGCCAATGGCAACCCGATTATGTATGCTAATAGTAAGGGAACAGGAATGATGACCTTGGGAGAAGCTCTGAACTATTCATGGAATATCCCGGCTTACTGGACCTATCGTATGCTCCGTGAAAAGGGTGTTGATGTCAAGGGTTATATGGAAAAGATGGGCTACGAGATTCCTGAGTACGGTATTGAGAGCCTGCCGATGGGTGGTGGTATTGAAGTCACAGTTGCCCAGCATACCAATGGCTATCAGACCCTAGCAAATAATGGTCTATATCATAAAAAACATGTGATTTCTAAAATTGAAGCAGCAGATGGTAGAGTGGTGTATGAGTATCAGGATAAACCAGTTCAAGTCTATTCAAAAGCTACTGCGACAATTATGCAGGGCTTGCTGCGAGAAGTTCTATCCTCTCGTGTGACAACAACCTTCAAGACGAATCTGACTGCTTTAAATCCTACTCTAGCTAATGCAGATTGGATTGGGAAGACTGGTACAACCAACCAAGACGAAAATATGTGGCTCATGCTTTCGACACCTAGATTAACCCTAGGTGGCTGGATTGGGCATGATGATAATCATTCATTGTCACGTAGAGCAGGTTATTCCAATAACTCTAATTACATGGCTCATCTGGTAAATGCGATTCAGCAAGCCTCCCCAAGCATTTGGGGGAACGAGCGCTTTACTTTAGATCCTAGTGTAGTAAAATCTGAAGTCCTGAAATCAACAGGTCAAAAACCAGGGAAGGTTTCTGTTGAAGGAAAAGAGGTAGAGGTCACAGGTTCTACTGTTACCAGCTATTGGGCTAATAAGACAGGAGCGCCAACGACCAGTTATCGCTTTGCTATTGGTGGAAGTGATGCAGATTATCAGAATGCTTGGTCTAGCATCGTGGGGAGTCTACCAACTCCATCAAGCTCCAGCAGTTCAAGTAGTAGCTCAAGTGCTACACGACCTTCTTCTTCAAGGACGAGACGATAAGTTCTATAAACGGTGCTAAATGAAGTGGCTAATCAATGGATTGCCACTTTTTTCTTTTGTCCTTTCGTGTTACAATAAAGATATGAATCAGTATCAGAAAAAGATTGTTAAAGGAACCATTTATTCGCTTCTATCCGGCTTAATATGGGGAATCTGTGGAATTTTAGGAGAATATTTCTTTACTCATTATCAAGTGTCCTCTGGCTGGATTACCTCTATGCGTTTGACACTGGCAGGGAGTCTTGTGCTCATTTGGTCAGCAATGCAATTAAAATCGCAAGTGTTAGATATTTGGCGAGATAAGAAAAATTACCTGCCCTTTTTGGCCTACGCTATTTTAGGGATTTTTTCAGTCCAATATTTTTTCTATCTCTGTGTAGAATACTCAAATGCAGCGACAGCAACTATTTTACAGTTTATCAGCCCTGTCTTTATTCTCTTTTACAATCGTTTGGTTTATCAAAAACGAACGTCAAAAAGCGCTATTTTTTATGTTTTGGTTGCCATGTTGGGTGTTTGCCTGATGGCGACAAAGGGAGATCTCTCTCAATTATCCATGACACCACTAGCCCTTGTGACGGGGTTGCTGAGTGCCATGGGTGTTATGTTTAATGTTATCCTACCTCAGCCTTTCGCGAAGCGCTATGGTTTTGTACCCACGGTTGGGTGGGGGATGATTTTGGCAGGTTTATTTAGCAATGTTCTCTCGCCAGTGCATCAGCTTTCCTTTACTCTTGATATTTGGAGTATCTTGATTTGCCTCACTATTGCTTTCTTTGGAACGGCTTTTGCTTTTTTTATTTCCATGAAGGCTGTGTCTTTGGTTTCTCCTTTGGTGGTTTCCGTTATCAGTGCCAGTGAACCTCTCTCTTCTGCCCTTTTGAGTGTTTTATTTTTAGGCTTGGTAGTGGATTGGTCCCTTCTTCTAGCTATGGCTCTGATTATTTTACCTATGATTTTCCTATCGATAGAAGAAGCGAAAGAAAGTAAATAAAAAGTCTTTTCTTAATTCTAAAAGTGTGCTATACTAGAATAGTCAATAAAACACGGGGAGATAGTTGTGAAGAGTGTTTTTAGGTTGTATCGGTAGGGGCTTGCTTTTACCGACAGCACGTTTTATCTCACATCCCTAAAAATCATACCTAAAAACAAACAAAAAGGCTTCAAATTTGAGGCCTTTTTTGGTAGAATAGGTATCATTAAAATGAACTAGGAGGCGCTTATGACTGCTACAAAAATGAACGCACAAGAAATTATTCAATTTATCGCCAATGCTGAAAAGAAAACCAGTGTGAAAGTAACCTTTGAGGGACAACTCGCAACTGCTGTACCTAGCTCTGTTGTCAAATTAGGGAATGTCCTATTTGGAGACTGGAAAGATGTTGCTCCGCTTCTCGATGGCTTGGTAGAAAATCAAGACTATGTTGTTGAGCAAGATGCTCGCAATTCTGCAGTTCCTTTGCTAGATAAACGTGCTATCAACGCTCGTATCGAGCCAGGTGCTATTATCCGTGACCAGGTTGAAATTGGTGACAATGCTGTTATCATGATGGGAGCCGTTATCAATATCGGTGCTGAAATCGGTGCAGGGACCATGATTGATATGGGTGCTATCCTTGGTGGCCGTGCTATCGTTGGGAAAAACAGCCACGTTGGTGCAGGTGCAGTTTTGGCAGGTGTGATTGAGCCAGCTAGCGCAGAACCAGTCCGTGTTGGAGACAATGTTCTTATCGGTGCTAATGCAGTGGTTATCGAAGGAGTCCAAATCGGTAGTGGTTCAGTTGTCGCAGCAGGAGCTATTGTTACCCAAGATGTCCCAGAAAACGTGGTGGTAGCAGGTGTTCCAGCTCGTATTATCAAAGAGATTGATGCCCAAACCCAACAAAAAACAGCGCTAGAGGATGCGCTTCGCACCTTGTAATTCTAATTGAAAAATAGAGGCGGAACCCTTTTCCAGCCTCTTTCTGCTATATAGGAGGACAGATAGATGTTAGATTTGATTCAGACTAGACGAGATTTGCACCAGATTCCAGAGATTGGCTTGGAGGAGTTCAAGACTCATGCTTATTTGCTGGATGTGATTGAGAAATTGACTGCAGACAAGGATTTTGTCCAAGTTCGAACTTGGCGGACAGGTATTTTGGTTTACTTGCAGGGAAGTCAGCCAGAGCGTACTATTGGTTGGAGAACAGATATTGATGGTCTGCCTATTGTTGAACAAACAGCCCTTCCTTTTGCTTCTCAGCACCAAGGTCGCATGCATGCTTGTGGCCATGATTTTCATATGACCATTGCCTTGGGCTGTCTTGAGCGAGCCCTTGAGGAGCAACCAAAGAATAATCTGCTCTTTCTTTTTCAACCTGCTGAAGAAAATGAAGCTGGTGGCATGCTCATGTATGAGGACGACGCTTTTGGAGACTGGTTGCCAGATCAATTTTATGGCCTCCATGTTCGACCAGATTTGAAGGTTGGACAGATTGCGACTAATACTCATACACTCTTTGCAGGGACTTGTGAGGTGAAGATCCGTTTCAAAGGCAAAGGAGGACACGCAGCCTTTCCACATGAGGCCAATGACGCCTTGGTGGCGGCTAGTTACTTTGTGACCCAGGTGCAGTCAGTGGTTAGCCGCAATGTTAATCCAATCGAGGGAGCAGTGGTGACTTTTGGCGTTTTTCAGGCTGGAACCACCAACAATGTCATAACAGACACAGCCTTTTTACATGGAACTATTCGGGCCTTGACACAGGACATGAGTCTCTTGGTGCAAAAGCGGGTCAAAACAGTTGCAGAAGGAGTTGCAGCCGCCTTTGGTATGGAAGTCGAAGTGGAACTCAAACAAGGTGGTTACCTGCCTGTTGAGAACAATCCAGTCTTGGCGCGTGAACTGATGGATTTCTTTGAAGAAAAAGAGGGAATTGAGTTGATTGATATCGAGCCTGCTATGACAGGTGAGGACTTTGGTTATCTTCTTTCGAAGGTAGATGGCGTTATGTTCTGGCTAGGTATCGATAGTCCCTACGCCCTTCATCACCCTCAGATGAGTCCCAAGGAAGAAGCCTTAGCCATTGGGGTAGATGCGGTTTCTAGTTTCCTGAAAAAGAAGGCGGCAGAGTAGAGGGCTTGTCTATGAAATCGGAATTACGTAAGCAAGTCTTGCAAGAAATGAAGGCTATATCTCAAGAGCAAAAACAGTTTATAGACCAAACTTTAACCGAGCGGCTTTTACAACACCCCTTTTACCAAGAAGCCGAGGTCATCGCAACCTATCTTTCTTTTTCTCATGAGTTTCAAACGCAGGAACTGATTGAGCAGGCGCTGAAGGATGGCAAGAAGGTTCTGGTACCCAAAACTTATCCCAAGGGGCACATGGACTTTGTAGTCTATCATCCGCAGCAGTTGGTAAAAACTTCCTTTGGTTTACTGGAACCACAGGGAGATTTGGAAGTAGTGGATGCCTCTCAGATTGATTTGATTCATGTTCCGGGGCTGGCTTTTACGACAAAGGGCTATCGGATTGGCTATGGCGGAGGTTATTATGACCGCTATCTGGAATATTTTTCTGGTCATACTTTGAGTACGATATATCCTTGTCAAATTCAGGACTTTATTCCTGAAAACCATGATATTCCTGTTGAGGAGGTTCTGATTGATGAAGGAAATCTTTGATAGGCGTTACCCTGTAACGAGTTTCTTCCTCTTAGTGACGGCCTTGGTATTTCTACTAATGTTGGTGACCACAGGAGGAAACTTTTATAGGGCAGATACCCTATTTCGATTTGGAGCCATGTACGGGCCTGTCATTCGTCTCTTTCCCGAGCAGATTTGGCGTCTCTTCTCTGCCATTTTTGTTCATATTGGGTGGGAGCATTTCATTGTTAATATGCTTTCGCTCTATTATCTTGGTAGGCAAGTAGAGGAGATTTTCGGTTCTAAGCAGTTTTTCTTTCTCTATCTCTTATCAGGAATGATGGGTAATCTCTTTGTTTTTGAGTTTAGTCCAAAATCCTTAGCAGCAGGAGCTTCTACTTCTCTCTATGGGCTATTTGCTGCAATTATTGTTCTTCGCTATGCAACTCGCAATCCTTATATCCAGCAGTTGGGGCAATCTTATCTGACACTTTTTGTGATTAACATTATTGGAAGTGTTCTGATTCCAGGAATCAGTCTAGCAGGTCATATCGGAGGTGCAGTTGGTGGCGCATTTCTAGCAGTTATCTTTCCAGTTAGAGGAGAAAGACGGATGTATAGCGCTAGTCAGAGACTGGTGGCGTTAGTGTTGTTCGTAGGACTCGCAGTCTTGCTTCTCTACAAGGGAATGGGAATGTGACGAAGTTGGAAGACAATTTGTGTAATGAAAAAAGATAAGGCATTTTTTGAACCTTATCTTTTTTATTTTATTCCTTCTCAGCCAATTCTTTTCCAAGCTGGATGAGGTAATCTTTCAAGTCATCTTTGACTTGTGGGTGCTTGAGGGCGTAGTCAATAGATGTTTTCATAAAGCCAAACTTATCCCCAACGTCGTAACGAGCTCCTGTAAATTCACGGGCGAAAACACGTTGTGTTTTATTAAGCGTATCGATAGCATCGGTAAGCTGGATTTCATTTCCAGCACCAGGAGCTTGCTTTTCGAGGATATCAAAAATTTCTGGTGTCAGAAGATAGCGACCGATAATTGCTAAATCACTTGGTGCATCTTCGGGAGCTGGTTTTTCAACGAAAGTTTCAACGCTATAGAGTCCATTGATTCCTTCGCCTTGAGGAGCAATGACTCCGTATGCTGAAACGTCTTCGTGTGGTACAGGCATGACAGCAATGGTTGATGCGTGTGTCTTTTCGTAATCATTCATCAGTTGTTTTGTCAAAGGAACGGCGTTCTCATCTGTGATGTCCATAAGGTCATCGCCCAGCATGACAACGAAGGGCTCATTCCCCACAAAAGCTTTGGCTTGTAAGACAGCATCTCCAAGACCACGAGGGTGAGTTTGGCGGATGAAATGAAGGCGCATACCAGTTGCTTCATCTACTAATTTTAACAGATCTGTTTTACCTTTTTCTTTGAGGTTGTACTCAAGCTCAAAATTTGAATCAAAGTGATCCTCAATAGAACGTTTTGACTTACCAGTGACAACCAGAATATCTTCAATACCTGATTTGAGAGCTTCTTCCACGATAAACTGGATAGTTGGTTTGTCTACAATTGGCAACATTTCTTTGGCAAGTGCCTTGGTTGCTGGTAAAAATCGAGTTCCTAGTCCAGCAGCAGGGATGACTGCTTTTCTAACTTTTGATGTCATAAGAATCCTTTCTTTAGAGAGTTAAGACCACTCATTTTCTGCTTTAAATTCATTGTTCATGATGTCATAAATGGCATCTTTAATATTGGTTCCGTGGTAGATAACTTGGTAAATGGCCTGCGTAATCGGCATATAGACTCCAAGTTCTTGGGCTAGTTCATAGGCTGCTCGAGTCGTTGAAATTCCTTCGATTACCATGCCCATATTGGCTTCGATATCAGCTAGGGATTCTCCACGACCAAGAGCATCTCCGGCTCTCCAGTTACGAGAGTGGATGGAGGTTCCCGTTACGATCAAGTCTCCTACACCAGACAAGCCACTATAAGTCAATGGACTGGCACCGAGTGCTACTCCTAAGCGGGTAATTTCTGCCAAGCCTCGAGCGATGATGGCTGCCTTGGCATTGTCACCAAATCCCAGACCATGTAAAGCTCCAGCACCGACAGCGATAATATTTTTAAGAGCACCAGCAGTTTCGACTCCAATAACATCCGTATTGGTATAAAGTCGGAAGTAGTGATTACTAAAGAGTTCTTGAACGTATTGAGCTGTGTGTAAATCTTTAGAAGCAGCAGTGATTAAAGTCAGGTCACGCACAATGGTCTCTTCTGCATGACTAGGGCCTGAAACAACGATAATATCACTGCGGAGATGTTCAGGAATTTCTTCTTCAAGGATGGTTGATAATCGTTTATGACTATCAGGCTCTAATCCCTTTGATGCGTGCATGATGATAGCCTTATGGTCTAAGGTTTGTGCAACTTGCTGGGCAACAAGTCGTGTCACTTTTGTTGGGACAACAAACAAAATCGCATCTACATCTTTTAATGCCTCTGCTAAGTCGGTGTAGGCAATGATATTTTCATCTAGAACGACATCTTTAAAGTATTGTTTATTAGTATGGTGTGTATTAATTTCATTGATTTGCTCGGGAAGATTTCCCCAAATACGTACCTCGTGTCCATTGTCATTTAAGACTTGTGAAAGGGCAGTTCCCCAAGAACCAGGCCCCAAGACGGCGACGGTTTGTTTTTCCATGATTTTCTCCTTGATAGAGTTCTTTCTCTTATTCTATCATATTCTAGGGGATTTTGCACTTGCATTACTGGGGAGTGGTGGCTTTGTGACTTCAAAAATACACAAAAACCGAGACTCAGTATTAAACTCTTAGTCTCGGTTTTGATATTCCTTATAATATAGTTAGGTTTATTTCAATTGATCTGTAATGTCTTTTGATAGCAACATTCCCAGATGATAAGTTTTATTGATGTAAGCAATGACATCATTGATATTTTCAGTTGTGTGAATTTTCTCTTTGATGTTAGCTCTAAATGTTTCATCCTTCAAAAGTTGTTCTTGGTAGAGCCTTTGAAGTCGTTCTTTTTCGTACTTATTGAGCAGAAAAAGGAACACCAAGCTAATTACAACGAGGATATAAGCATATTGGCTCATAGGAAATCTCCCTGTATGATAAAGAAGTAGTAGTGAATAAATCGATTTAGTGAACCTAAAATAGCAGAACAAGTCAGCAAAACTTGATAAGATTTTTGATAGACCTCTAAACCAAAGCCCGTATAGGATTTGGTCTTAGTTACTTAGATTGCTTAACAATCAAGTAATTAAAAGATTATGACATGAGCCTAACCAAATCGATATTATTGGGTTAGATGAATTAGTAAAGCGTTTAGACAAGTATCTTTGGTTACGACGTTCTGGGACATAAATCGATTATATTTATGTCCTAAAACTAGTGAAGTGCCTAGCCAAATCTCTGATAGGATTTGGCGTTAGTTACTTAGATTGCTTTACAATAAAGTGATTAAAAGATTACGACATGAACCAAACCAAATCGATATTATTTGGTTTGGTGAATTAGTGAAGCGTTTAGGCAAGTGCCTCTGGTTACGACGTAAAGAAACATAAATCGATAATATTTATGTTTCTTTACTAGTGAAGCAGTTAGCTAGTTCGCATAAAAGCGGCTAGCGTCTAACAATTAGGAACTTTAGTTCCAATTGTTAGTACTGAATCACATCTTCTCTGGCGCTTCTACTCCAAGCAAGCGAAGGGCTTCTTTGAGAACGACTGCAGTTGCGTAGCTGAGGGCTAGACGGCTGTCGCGTTCTGGACTTTCATCCAAGATACGTGTATGTGCATAATATTTGTTAAAAGCTTGAGCCAGGCTAATTGCAAATTTAGCAATGATAGAAGGTTCAAAGTTATCTGCCGCACGGTTGATAATACGTGG
>CAKQBM010000036.1 GCA_934216185.1 uncultured Streptococcus sp.
TGAAAAGGCGGTGTCTTAACCCCTTGACCAACGGACCCTAGAGTTGTTTTCAACTCTTTCTATTATACCCACTTTTTCAGACTTGTCAACACCTTTTTTAATCTTTTTTAATTAATTTTACAACAGCTTCCGTTCGAGCGGTGTGTGGGAACATATCGACCGACTGGATATAATGAAGATCATAGACTTCTACTAAGCGTACCAAATCACGAGCCAAGGTCGAAACATTACAAGAAATATAGACCATTTTTTCTGGTACATAAGTAAGAATAGTATCTAATAACTTATCATCCAGACCTGTACGTGGTGGGTCCACAATCAGAGCATCTGCTCGGTAGCCTTCCTTGTACCAACGAGGAATAATCTCTTCCGCCGTTCCAGCTTCATAATGAGTATTGTCAAATCCCATTATTTTAGCATTTCGCTTGGCATCTTCAATGGCTTCTGGAATAATATCCATACCCCTTAGTGTTTTAACTTTCTTTGCGAAGGCAAATCCAATCGTTCCAACTCCACAATAAGCGTCAATCAAATGGTCTTCTTTATTGACATCCAAGGCTTTTACCGCCTCGTTATAAAGAACTTCTGTTTGTTCAGGATTTAGTTGATAGAAAGCTCGAGGAGATAGTGAAAATTCATAATCGAGCACACCTTCTTGAATACTCTTTTCTCCCCAGATAATCTCTGTCTTTTCGCCATAAATCTCACTGGTTTTAGCTGTATTTGTATTCACAGCTACTGTCACAACTTCTGGAAAATCTTTAACTAAGTCTTTTACTAGTTGGGTTAAATTAAGCTGACGATTTGTAACAATAATAATCTGAACCTGTCCAGTCTTTCTTGCTCGTCGAACCATTATAGTTCTAACACCTAGAACTTTTCTCTCATCCGTGATTGGAATTTGGTGAAAAGTAAGTAATTCCGCTAGACGATTAGCAATCACTTGGGTTTCCTTGTCTTGTACCAGGCAATCTTTCAACTCTACTAAATAATGAGAGTTCTGTGCATATAAGCCAGCCTTGACCTGATTTTTAAATTTTCGAGTCTGAAATTGTAACTTAGCACGGTAATATTTTGGTTCCTGCATTCCAATAATTGGACGAATTTCATAGTTTTCATATCCTGCAGGAGCGAATTTTTTCAGCGCTTGGTGAAGTAAGTCCGTCTTGAACTCCAGCTGCTTATCATAATGCAGGTGCATGATTTGGCAGCCTCCACATTCATTGTAAATAGTACAAGCTGGCACAACTCGAAATTTAGACTTCTTGTTGACCTTTAGTAATTTTGCTTCAACAAAGTTGCGTTTAATAGAAGTAATCTGACAATAGATATCTTCTCCTTTGAGAGCACCAGGCACAAAGACTAATGTTTTTTGATAAAAGCCAATTCCTTCACCATTAATTCCCATGCGCTTGATTTTTAATGGTATTTTTTGTTTCACTTTCAGATTCATAACCCTATCTTATCACATTTTGAGTTATAATAGAACTATGAAAATCACAAAACTTGAAAAGAAAAAAAGACTCTATCTGATGGAGCTTGATAATGGCGACAAATGCTATATTACTGAAGATACTATTGTTCGTTTTATGTTATCAAGAGATAAGGTGATAAGCGAAGAGGAATTGAAGAAAATTCAAGACTTTTCTCAATTTTCTTATGGTAAGAATCTAGCCCTCTACCACTTATCATTTAAAGCACGTACTGAAAAAGAGGTCAGTGAATATCTAAAAAAATATGATATTGATGAAAAAATAGTTTCTCAAGTCATTGCTAATCTTAAAGAAGATAAGTGGATTAATGATAGCCAGTACGCTTATGCTATTATCAATGCCAATCAACTTTCAGGAGACAAGGGGCCTTATGTACTGACTCAGAAACTAGCTCAAAAAGGGATTTCAAAATCTACTATAGAAGAGAATTTGAAAGAATTTGATTTTTCAGAAGTTGCTCAACGTGTAGCTAATAAACTATTAAAAAAATATGAGGGAAAACTTCCAGCTCGCGCCTTGCAAGATAAGATTATCCAGAACTTGACCAGCAAGGGCTTCTCTTACTCTGATGCTAAAAGTGCCTTTGACGAGTTGGATAGTCAAGTTGATGAAGAAACGACTCAGGAACTCATCTTCAAGGAACTTGATAAGCAATATGCCAAGTATGCCCGAAAATATGAAGGGTACGAACTTAAACAGCGTTTAACCCAAGTTTTAGCACGAAAGGGCTACGATTTTTCGGATATAGCAAGCGCTCTCAGAGAATATCTTTAATATTTTTATGTAAAATTCACAGATTTCAGGTAATTTTATGGTACAATAGTAAACGATAAACTTATAAATTGTAGAAAGTTGGTTAGTTATGAAGCTTCCAAAAGAAGGCGACTTTATTACAATTCAAAGTTATAAGCATGATGGGAGTCTCCACCGAACTTGGCGGGACACCATGGTACTAAAAACAACAGAAAACGCCATTATTGGTGTCAACGATCATACACTGGTTACCGAAAGTGATGGTCGTCGTTGGGTCACTCGAGAACCAGCTATTGTTTACTTTCACAAGAAATATTGGTTTAATATCATTGCTATGATTCGCGATAATGGAATTTCCTACTATTGCAATATGGCTAGCCCCTACTATCTGGATGAAGAAGCACTGAAGTATATTGATTACGATTTGGATGTTAAAATTTTTACAGATGGGGAAAAACGTCTCTTGGACGTTGAGGAGTATGAACGTCACAAACGCAAAATGAATTATTCTGATGACTTGGACTATATTTTAAAAGAACATGTCAAAATTCTTGTTGATTGGATTAACAATGGACGAGGTCCTTTCTCAGAAGCCTATGTAAACATTTGGTACAAGCGCTATGTAGAACTAAAGAATCGGTAAAGTTGTCAAACTGGGGTTAAGACCCCGGTTTTTTTATTTTAAAAACCCAGCTTTACAGCTGGGGTGATTTCTATATATCTAATTTCGTAACAGTAAATTTGATATGGGAATAGTCTTTTTCAACATCCTTATCCAGCAAGAAAGCTGTAGCATCCTTCTTAACCTGAACAAGGTCTATATTCTGAGCCTGGGCTGCATAGACGCATCCACAATAACATTGACGATAGATGTCATACTCTTCACACATCTCTACTGAACGTTTGTAGCCTTGATTTTTCTTGAAATCGCTGGGAAGATAGTGGGTGGTATAAATCTTTTGCACATCGATTCCGATGCTGTTGATGGTTTGAGAATTCTTATGAGGACTGATGGTTAAAGCCGAACCGAAGTAGTCAAAACCTAAATCCATAGCCACTTGTGCTGTCTTATCCAGGCGGTAGTCAAAGCAAACCTTACAACGGTCGCCACCTTCTGGCTCTTCCTCTAGTCCTCTGACTAACTTACGATATTCATTGGGTTCATAGGGAGCTTCTAGGTACTGGACTGTATTTCCTGTCCGCTCATTGAAATCACTGACAAATTTCTTGGTGACATAAGCTCGCTTGTGGTATTCTGCCTTGGGATGGATATTAGAATTGGCAAAATAGATGGTCACGTCTGCATACTTGGTCAGATATTCTAGGGTATAGGTACTGCAAGGGGCGCAGCAAACATGCATGAGAATGGTTGGTCGCTGCTCATTTTTCTCCCATACTTGTACCATCTTCTGCATAACACGGTCATAATTAATCTTCTGATTGGGGTTCATCTTGCTCAGAATTTCTTCTACATCGATCATGTTCTTCTCCTTTTTCTAGTCTTATTTTATCATATAAGTTAGGAGAGCTCAAATCAATTTAGAAGTGAATATCATAAAAAGGAGGAATAGCCATTCCCTCCTTTTGTGTTTTTTATAAGTTGTTTTCTATAGAAAGCTTACATCATGCCGCCCATCATGCTTGGATCCATGGCTGGAGCTGGGGCTGCTGGTTCTGGTTTATTAGCTACGACTGCTTCCGTAGTTAAAATCAAGCTGGCTACAGATGCTGCATTTTGTAGGGCTGAACGGCTCACTTTAACTGGGTCGATAATCCCCTCTTCAATCATGTTGACCCACTCGCCAGTTGCTGCGTTGAAGCCTGTGCCAACTTCAGCATTCTTCAAGCGATCGATAACGATAGAGCCTTCAAATCCTGCATTGTGGGCGATTTGACGAACAGGTTCTTCCAAAGCACGGAGAACAATATTGCGGCCCGTTGCTTCGTCTCCTATCAATTCCAAATCAGCCACGGCTGGGATAACATTTACAAGGGCTGTTCCACCACCTGCAACGATTCCTTCTTCAACAGCTGCACGAGTAGCGTTGAGGGCATCTTCAATACGGAGTTTCATTTCTTTCAACTCAGTTTCAGTTGCGGCTCCTACCTTAATAACCGCCACACCACCTGACAATTTTGCCAAGCGTTCTTGCAATTTTTCACGGTCAAATTCAGAAGTTGTAGTTTCGATTTGAGACTTGATAACCGCTACACGGTGTGAAATCGCTTCAGGTTTGCCAGCGCCTTCTACAATTACAGTACTATCTTTGTCAACGGTCACTCTAGCTGCTTGACCAAGCGCTTCAATTGTAGCATCTTTCAACTCAAGACCAAGGTCTTCTGTGATAACTGTTCCGCCTGTTAAGATGGCAATGTCTTCAAGCATCGCTTTGCGACGGTCGCCAAAACCAGGTGCCTTAACTGCTACCACATTGAAGGTTCCACGAATCTTGTTCAAAACAAGAGTTGGAAGAGCCTCGCCATCCACATCATCCGCAATAATCAAAAGTGGACGATTGCTTTGGAGAATGCTTTCCAAAAGTGGCAAGATTTCTTGGATATTTGAAATCTTCTTATCTGTAATCAAAATGTACGGATTTTCAAGATCAGCTACCATTTTTTCGCTATCTGTTACCATGTACTGTGAAAGATAACCACGGTCAAACTGCATTCCTTCTACGACTTCAAGCTCTGTTTCCATACCACGTGACTCTTCGATAGTGATGACTCCGTCTTTGCCAACTTTTTCCATGGCTTCAGAGATGTATTCACCTACTTTTTCGGAACGAGAAGAGACGGCGGCAACCTGAGCAATGGCTTCTTTGTTGGCAACAGGGATGGCGTTGTTTTTCAAGGCTTCTACAGCTGTGGCAACTGCTGTTTCAATCCCACGACGAATTCCGATTGGATTGGCACCTGCAGTGACGTTTTTGATTCCTTCACGGACAATAGCTTGGGTCAAGACTGTTGCAGTCGTAGTCCCGTCACCTGCGATATCGTTGGTTTTTGAAGCTACTTCTGATACCAATTTGGCACCCATATTTTCAAAATGATCTTCCAATTCGATTTCTTTGGCAATAGTTACACCGTCATTGGTGATGAGTGGTGAACCGAATGACTTTTCAAGGACGACATTTCGACCTTTTGGTCCCAAGGTTACTTTAACAGTGTCTGCAAGGATATCGACACCACGGACCATAGCTGAACGGGCATCTGATGAAAATTTAATTTCTTTTGACATACTTACTTTCTCCTTCTATTATTCAATGATTGCCAAGATGTTAGCTTCGCCTACGATGATGTACTTTTCATCGCCATCTTTGACATCAAGACCTACGTGAGCTTCAACTAAGACACGGTCTCCAGCTTTAACACTTGGAGCAACCAAGTCACCGTTCAAGGTACGAACACCTTGTCCAGTAGTCACAACTTGAGCTGTTTTGGTTTTTTCTTGAGCTGAACCTGCAAGGACAAAGCCACCTACAGTTTGTTCTTTTTCTTCGATTTTTAAGACCACACGGTCCCCTAATGGTTTCAACATCTGATGTCCTCCATAATGAGATAGATAGTATTAGCACTCTTTATATCTGAGTGCTAATTTATAGTTCTATTGTATCACTTGGTCAGAAATAGTCAAGAAAAAAGTCTGACTTTCTCAAGATAAAAAGCCTGAGACCAACTCAGACTTTTTATTATTAAAATGGCAATTCCTCCTCTTCCAAAACCAAATCTGTCAAATCTTGGCCTGCATTATTTTCACGCATGGCACGTTGAGCACGACTTTCCAAGAGTTGGAATCCTGTGACAAGTACTTCGGTCACGTAGTTCATTTGACCATTTTTCTCAAAGCGACGAGTACGCAATTCCCCATCCACTGAAATGAGACTTCCTTTAGTTGCGTAGCTTGCCAAAGTTTCTGCTAGTCTGCCCCATAGGACCATATTGACAAAATCAGCTTCGCGTTCCCCGTTTTGGTCTTTGTATCGACGATTCACAGCGATAGTTGCACGCGCTACTGACTTGTCATTGTTGGTTTTGTGCAATTCTGGTGTAGACGTTAAACGTCCAATCAAGATAACTTTATTATACATATTTTCTTCCTCCTACTTATCTATTCGTAGGAAATCAAAAAAAGTTACAGAAATTTGTAACTTTTCGAGAAAATTTTTTAGTTTTTATGAACCATGAAACCTGTCGCCTGTTGATTGGCCATAATGGTCATATCTGTAATCTGAACACGACGCGGTTGACTGGTCACATAGACTACTGTGTCTGCAATATCCTGAGCTTGCAAGGCTTCTATTCCTTGGTAAACGGACGCAGCTCTCTCTTTATCACCATGAAAACGTACCGTAGAAAAATCTGTTTCGACAATTCCAGGCTGAATGGTCGTCACCTTGATATCCGTTGCAATGTTATCAATTCGCAGACCATCTGAAAAGGTCTTAACTGCTGCCTTGGTAGCTGAATAAACTGCTGCACCTGCATAGGCGTAGATTCCTGCGGTTGAGCCCATATTGATGATATGTCCTTGATTGGCTTTTACCATTGCTGGTAAGAAACAGCGAGTGACTGCCATCAAACCTTTGACATTGGTATCCAGCATAGTCAACATATCCAACTCTTCATAGTCCTGATAAGGTGCTAAACCTAGAGCCAGTCCGGCATTGTTGACCAAAATATCAATCTGCCCTATCATTTTCAAAATATCGGAGCAGACATCCTTCACCATAGTCATATCCGTCACATCCAATGGAAAGGTCCAAACTGTTTGATTTGGAAAAGTTTCTGCAAACTCTGACTTGAGAGCCTCTAATCTGTCTGTCCGTCGCCCTGTTAGAACAACATTCTCCCCCTGCTCCAGATACGCACGCGCAATCGCTTCACCGATTCCTGATGTCGCTCCTGTAATCACTACATTTTTTGCCATCTTATTTCCTTCTATCTGGTCTATCAGATATTAACAACTTCTTAGGCAGTCCAGTGTTTAGCTGGGTCGAATGGTGTTCCGACAACTTGGTCTTCTGACAATTCAAGCACCCCTCGTTTTTGCGGAGCATTTGGCAGATGCAATTCACGAGGACTACACATCATTCCAAAACTCTTTTCACCACGAAGTTCGCCTGGGAAAATAAGATTGCCTTTGGGCATCATAGCTCCAGGAAGAGCTACAATGGTTTTCAACCCCACACGCGCATTAGGAGCACCTGCAACGATTTGTACTGTATTGTCACTTGCGACTGCAACTTGGCAAATGTTGAGGTGGTCACTATCTGGATGGGCTACCATCTCGACAATTTCACCAACAACAAACTTAGGTTCCTTGTCATTAACAATTTCCTCTGCAAAACCTTCCGTTTGTAATTCTTGGTTCAAACGAGCGACTTGCTCATCTGTCAAAAAGACTTGACCGCGCTCTGCAATTTCAAGCAAACTTGAAACTTCGAAAATATTCCAAGCCACTGTTTCCCCATTATCTTTAAGGAAAACACGAGCTACCTTGCCTTTGCGTTCCACATCTAGTTTGGCATCTCCGCTATTTTTCGTGATGACCATAAGGACATCACCGACATGTTCTTTATTATATGTAAAAATCATTGTTTCCTTTTTCTCCTATTTCAGTCCTGCTAAAAAGTCGTTAATTTGTTGCTTGCTTTTACGGTCGCGATTGACAAAACGACCAATTTCCTTGTCCTTTTCTAGAACAACAAGGCTAGGAATCCCGTAAACATCCCAGAGTTTGGCTAAATCCATGTACTGGTCTCGGTCCACCCGAATAAAGGTGAACTCTGGATTGGTCTCCTCAATTTCTGGTAAGGCAGGATAGATATAACGACAATCGCCACACCAGTCCGCCACAAAAAGGAAAACCTTCTTGCCATCCTTTTCCACTAAAGATGCCAATTCTTCTAAACTTGCTGGTTGTATCATAAGACTTCCTCCTCATAGACTAGATCTTCATTTTCATAGACAAAGGTATAATGACGGCCATCCTCAAAAATGACGCCACCAACCAAGCTCTCTAGACTGCTTTCATAGACTTGAACATAGAGGGTCGCAATTTCCCCCATGTCTGAAAAATGGTCTCGTACAATCGCTGTCAACTCTTCCTGAGTCTTCATGAGCTTATGGTCATCTGCAACTTTTTTCGTAGCAAGGGCAAGGCTCCCAATACCAAGCAGAGCCAGACCTGCCATCCACATTTTTTTAGCTTTCATATCATTCATTTTAACACAAAAAAGGCTTTAGGACAAATGAGGAAGCAGCAGAAAAGCAAGTAAAAAGCCTCTTCCTTTAAGTAAAAGGACTTGAAAATCAAAGAGCAAACTAGGAAGCTAGCCGCAGGTTGCTCAAAGCACTGCTTTGAGGTTGTAGATAGAACTGACGAAGTCAGCTCAAAACACTGTTTTGAGGTTGTAGATGAAGCTGACGTGGCTTGAAGAGATTTTCGAAGAGTATTATTCTTATTGCCAGGCGCCTGAGTTACCAACGTAGTAACCATCAGGTGTGTAGGTATTGCGAAGCATCTTACCTGATGAAGCCAGATAATACCACTTTCCATTATCTTTGACCCAATCATTCGCTAGCATAGCACCAGAAGAACCTACATAATACCATTCTCCCTTGTCATAAACCCAAGTGCTTGCTTTCATAGCTCCTGAAGTTGATAAATAGTACCACTTGCCTTGATCATAAAGCCAGTCACTCGCAATCATGGCTCCTGATGATTTAAAGGCATACCAGTTGCCACCTTGATAGAGCCAAGTTTGATTGAACATGACTCCTTTATCGTTCATAAAGTACCAAGTTCCCTTGTCATAAACCCAATCCTTCTGCACTAATTGACCTTGTTTTTGATAGTACCAGTTTTGGTTTGATGTTAGCCAACTTTCTGCTTTTACAATCGGATAAAGTTCTTTGAAAGATCCTCCATCATATTTATGACTGATAGATTTTAGTTTTTCAAGTTTCAACTCATTATTATCATAATTTACCCAAGCAAAAACTTTTTGACCATTGACAGTCTCTGGTAAGGTAGCAGTGTAAGTCTTGGTTTGATAATCCCATTTAGCATCGAGGTAGGTGTATTGATCATTTGATTCTTTAATATGGTAGTAACCTCTCTTTCCACTATCATTATGAATATCATCGACAACTTTCGTTGACCAGGTCTTCACTTCGTTTCCGCTCTTGGCTTCTACCTTGATATCTCCTCTATAGCCATATGGAACGTAAAAATTCAGGTAACGCCCCTCTTCCCCAATCATAGACTTGTCCTTTTCTTGACCTAGGAAATTGACAGTCTGATCTTGACCATCGAGACTAACCGTCCACTCGATTTTCTCGGTTTTTGGCAAATCCAAGACTTTGATATCTACTTCATGACCATTGTTAAACCGAAGAATCTTGCCATCTTGATACTGTACTCCACACTTAACAACCCATTCTTCTTTAAGTTCAAATGCCTGCCCTGAATGAGGAAAAGCCAGTAAAGCTAGACCTGCTAGAGATAAACCAAATAGTGTGATTTTTTTCATTGTAGATTCTCCTTAGGATTTTTATATTAATTATATCGCTATATTTTTAATTTGCAAATCTTATCCTAAATATGCTAGCAAAAAACCTCTGAGATTCTTCTCAAAGGTTCTGATTTTGCTAATTACTGTTCTCAACCGCTGCAGTGACAAAGGCAGTGTAGAGTTCTTCTGGGCGGTTTGGACGACTTGACAGTTCAGGGTGATACTGACAAGCCACAAAGAATTTATTTTCTGGAATTTCCACGATTTCTACCAAACGATTATCTGGAGAAACTCCTGAAAAGACAAGGCCTGCTTCCTCAAACTGCTCACGGAAGGCGTTGTTAAACTCATAACGGTGACGGTGACGGCGTTGCACCACTTCTTGATTGTGATAAGCAGCTGCTGCCTTAGAGCCTCGTTTCAACTTAGACGGATAAAGTCCCAAGCGAAGGGTTCCCCCCATATCCTCAACGTCAATCTGATCACGCATGATATCAATGATAGGGTATTTTGTTTCTGGTGCAAGCTCTGCAGAATTGGCACCTTCAAGACCCAAAACGTGACGAGCAAATTCGATACAGGTCAACTGCATGCCCAAGCAGACACCTAACATTGGAACATCATTTTCACGCGCATAGCGGATAGCTTGTATTTTCCCTTCAGTACCACGTTGCCCAAAACCACCTGGTACGATGATTCCGTCCGCATCAGACAAAAGCTCTGCCACATTCTCTGCTGTCACATCATTGGCATTAATCCAATTTATCTTAACTTCTGCGTCATTGGCATAACCAGAGTGTTTCAAGGCTTCAACCACAGATATGTAGGCATCTTGCAACTCAACATACTTACCGACAAGGGAAATTTTAACTTGTTTCTTGAGGTTCATGACCTTGTCCACCATAGCTGACCACTCTGTCATATCCGCTACTGGTGCGTCTAATTTCAAATAGTCACAGACAATTTGGTCCATACCTTGTGCCTGCAAGTTCAGTGGAATTTGGTAAAGATGTTCAACGTCTAAAGACTCGATAACGGCTTCTGGTGCCACATCACAGAACTGGGCCAGTTTGTTTTTAATTCCTTGACCAGCTGGCTGCTCTGTACGAATAACCAACATATTGGGCTGGATTCCCAAGCCACGTAATTCTTTGACAGAGTGTTGAGTTGGTTTGGTCTTCATTTCACCAGCAGCCTTGAGGTAAGGAAGCAAGGTTGTATGAATGTACATGACATTGTCCGCACCCACATCTGCCTTCATCTGACGAAGGGCCTCTAAAAATGGCAAGGACTCGATATCCCCAACTGTTCCACCAACCTCTGTAATAATGACATCAGAGTCGGTCGTTACAGCGGCACGCTTGATTTTTTCTTTCAAAGCATCTGTGATATGAGGAATAACCTGAACAGTTGCCCCAAGGTATTCTCCACGGCGTTCTTTACGAAGCACTTCACTGTAAATTTTACCAGTTGTCACGTTGGAATATTTGTTGAGATTGATATCGATGAAACGTTCATAGTGACCCAAGTCCAAATCTGTCTCAGCTCCGTCATCTGTCACAAAAACTTCCCCGTGCTGGTAAGGACTCATAGTTCCCGGATCGATATTGATATAAGGGTCAAATTTTTGAATGGTTACTTTCAGACCACGATTTTTCAAGAGACGGCCTAGACTCGCTGCCACAATCCCTTTCCCAATAGACGATACCACACCACCAGTTACAAAAATATATTTCGTAGACATAGATTCCTCTTTCTAAAATGCTCAAGGTCTTGTTAATTACGAGGGGACATAAAAAACAAGACCCTACTAATAAGATAATCTGGGACGACTGCGCCAGATTCACAACTAATACTCTTCGAAAATCTCTTCAAACTGCGTCAGCGTCGCCTTGCCGTAGATATGTGTTCCTGACTTTGTCAGTCTTATCTACAACCTCAAAACATTGTTTTGAGCAGCCTGCGGCTAGCTTCCTAGTTTGCTCTTTGATTTTAATTGAGTATAAAATACAAGAAGATAACTTCTTGAAAAAACAAAAATAGCTCCCTAAGAACTAGGGAGCCCCGACCTCTAAAAGAGGTGCCCGAACAATATGATACCTAAAAATAGGATAATTGTCAATAGCTAACTTTTATTCCTCGATGTTTTCAGCATCATCTTCTGAAAACTCGTCATCTTCTTCGTTGAGATCCACGTCTTCACTCAAGTCATCTGGGGCAATCTCGTTGATTTCTGCATCGTAAGCTTCCACTTCATTTTTCTCATCATCTGGATTTTCATCATCGTATGAAAGAGCTGGATCTGCTTCGTATGCATCTTCGTCTTCCGGATCATCTGCATTATAGTCAATGGCATCTGAATCACCATCCATGAAGGCATTGACACGTTTTTTCTTAGCTTTTGGTGCTACTTCATCGTCGTCATTTTCTTCAAGAGCGATGATTTCTTCGTCGATTTCGTCCACACCATACCATGAACGAAGCCCCCATTTGTTGTCTCCAAGTGAGATAAAGCTACCGTCAAAGTTCAACTCTGTGTAGAACAAAGGCAAGACTTCACGGATATCGCTGTTTGATGTTCCAAGGTAGTTTTGAATTTCGTTTACAAGATCGCTAAAATGCATCTCATGATCGCGACCACGAAGTTCCAAGATAGCACGCGCTACCTCAATCATAGATAGTTCACTTTTTTCTTGCCCAGCAAATACTTCTAATTCCAAAGCGTTTCTCCTCATTTATACTACTATCGCCAGAGCGAATAGACTCTGACCTCATTTTATCATTTACTCTTTATTTTACGATAATTTTGCAGAATAGTCAAAGGTTAAGAAAAAATAAAGGTGAAATATTTCGGCTAATTGAAAGACCTGTGTAACATGACCACAGGTATATTGATTGATTTATTTATAACTCAAGGCTGCAACTCCAATACCAACCACAAACTGCAAGAGGATTCCTGCAGAGATAAAGGATTATTTGTTGCGTCAAATCAAGTAAAAAGATCATTTCAGATCCTGCCAGTAACTTCGTTTTCTATCCTTTATTTCATATTCCCTAGAATAATGAAAAATCCTTCTCTTGTTAATGAGTTTCATAAGAAAAAGGCTGGAGAATCCAACCTTCTCTATTTATTCAGCTAAGAGTACTTCTTTGATGGTTTGCTTTTGGAGTTTTCTGTTGGATAGATAAAAGAGGCTTTCATAAACCACAGCAAAACCGATCAAAGTCCAGAAGCAAACATTCCCATCAAAGTGATGCTCAATCTTTTCAGGAACCGTATCTTTGATCACACCAATCAAGATTTCCATAATAGCGTACTGGTAAGCCGTCCCAAGAACAAATCCTAGATAGGACCAGAAACGATAGGGAGATAGGATATGACCTTGGCATTCACGATCTGTGTAGCCAAAAGCCTTCATAAGAGCCAGGGTTTCGCGACTTTCTGAGACGACAATCCCCAATGACAAAAAGAGAATAGAGAAAGAAAGGATCAAGCCAATCATGATCATCATGGTTTGGATGATGTCATCTGTGTAGTCCCTTAGACCAAAGGACAATTGAACCATGGCCGCAAAACACATAGAGCCAAAGACTACAAAAAACAGGATAGATTTTTTCCAAAAAATTAGTGACGAAGACAGCTCTTTTAGGAAGTCTTTCTCTTTCTTAGGAGCCCTCTTTCTCCTTTTGACCTTGATTGGTGTTGGGGACTTTTTCAATAAGCGAAGAGCCGGCGTTTGTAGTTGTCTTCTAGCATAACCAACCGCGATAAGCATAAAAAATGCCGTTGGAAAGACCACAAAAGCAAGCAAGAGCTGCCAATGAAAATGAATGGTGATTTCTGGCAGGATCCCCTTTTCATTCCGGAAGTCATAAAAATGCCCCATCATAAGAAAAGAAGCGAAATAGCCAAGAAGCGCTCCGGCACCAAAACTGAGCCCAAATGCCCAAAATCGTTTAGCCAACTGACCATTGCTATAGCCCAAAGCCTTTAAAATTCCTAATTGTTCCTTGTGATCATCGACAAATTGTTTGATATAAAAACACATGAGAAGGACCGACGTCAAGGACAAGACGACTCCACTGACCAT
>CAKQBM010000037.1 GCA_934216185.1 uncultured Streptococcus sp.
AAATATTATAGTTACTTTTCTTTTTAATAATTATTAAGTGCTTCATTTCTATTCAATCACTTTATAGCTTAAACTGAGAAAGATTCAATGCGATGGTAATCGTACAGGATGATTTGTAATAAGGATAACTTTTTGTAAATCATTTATAAGAAATTTTTTATTTTTAGGGATTTAATAGTTTGTTTTTGATGTAAGATATTTGTTTCTATTCTGTCAACTTTTCCTATTTTTCTCTTGTTGAGGTTGGTATTTTAACAATTCAGGAATTATTAATGATTAATTAAAATTTTTTGTTAGAATAAGATCATAAAAAGTAAAGGAGTGTATGTTTATGCTACAAAATATTTATGATCAGATGACTGATTTCTATGACAGTATCGAGGAAGAGTATGCTACTTTCTTTGGTAATAATTGGGAATGGGAACATTTTCATTTTAAATTTTTGATTTATTATTTAGTTAGATATGGCATTGGGTGTCGTAGGGATTTTATAGTTTACCATTATCGTGTTGCTTATCGTTTGTATCTTGAAAAGATGATAATGAAACAAGGTTTTATTTCTTGTTGAGGTAATTTTAGTAAATTTCCGAACAAACTTATTTTTTCATGACAATATAACAATAAATAGCTGGTAATTTTTAAAAATTATTTTTTAATAGTTGGAAATAGCAAATCTTTCTATTGTTTCTTCTTGATAAAAAGGCGATTTTTTCTTATAATAAATTGTAAGATATAATTGCAGGTGAGAGTCCTGCCATGTATGTGAGAAAGGAAGAGCCTGAGGGCTCAGACAAGATTATGACTTCAGTTGTTGTTGTAGGTACCCAATGGGGTGATGAAGGTAAAGGGAAGATTACAGATTTTCTTTCAGCGAATGCAGAGGTGATTGCACGTTATCAAGGTGGTGATAATGCAGGTCACACGATTGTGATTGATGGTAAGAAGTTTAAGTTGCACTTGATTCCCTCTGGGATTTTCTTCCCTGAAAAAATCTCTGTTATTGGGAATGGTATGGTTGTAAATCCTAAATCTCTTGTAAAAGAGTTGAGCTATCTTCATGAGGAAGGTGTAACAACTGATAATTTGCGTATTTCTGATCGTGCGCATGTTATTCTGCCTTACCATATCGAGTTGGATCGTTTGCAAGAAGAAGCTAAAGGCGACAATAAGATTGGTACTACAATTAAGGGAATTGGTCCAGCTTATATGGACAAGGCTGCTCGTGTTGGGATTCGTATCGCAGATCTTTTAGATAAAGATATTTTCCGTGAGCGTTTAGAACGTAACCTTGCTGAAAAGAATCGTCTTTTTGAAAAATTGTATGGCAGTAAAGCGATTGCTTTCGATGATATTTTTGAAGAGTATTACGAATATGGTCAACAAATCAAGAAATATGTGACAGACACATCTGTTATTTTGAATGATGCGCTTGATAACGGTAAACGTGTGCTTTTTGAAGGTGCACAAGGTGTTATGCTAGATATCGACCAAGGTACTTATCCATTTGTTACGTCATCAAACCCTGTGGCTGGTGGTGTGACCATTGGTTCTGGTGTTGGTCCAAGTAAGATTGACAAAGTTGTTGGTGTATGTAAGGCTTATACGAGTCGTGTAGGAGATGGTCCTTTCCCAACTGAGTTGTTTGACGAAGTGGGAGAACGTATCCGTGAAGTCGGTCATGAATATGGTACAACAACTGGTCGTCCACGTCGTGTGGGTTGGTTTGACTCAGTTGTGATGCGTCACAGTCGTCGTGTTTCTGGTATCACTAACCTTTCATTGAACTCTATCGATGTTTTGAGTGGTTTGGATACTGTGAAAATCTGTGTGGCCTATGATCTTGATGGTCAACGCATTGATTACTATCCAGCTAGTCTTGAGCAATTGAAACGTTGCAAGCCTATCTATGAAGAGTTGCCAGGTTGGTCAGAAGATATTACCGGAGTTCGTAATTTGGAAGATCTTCCTGAGAATGCGCGTAACTACGTTCGTCGTGTGAGTGAATTGGTTGGCGTTCGTATTTCTACTTTCTCAGTAGGTCCTGGTCGTGAACAAACAAATATTTTAGAAAGTGTTTGGTCCTAAGAGATTTTTAAGATTTGTTTAAGATAGGTCGGGTATACTATAGACAGTTACAAGAAGACCTCCTAACTTGTTGTAACAAATATCCTAAACTTTTCTTTTTCATAATAATCTCCCTATAGAGTCACCGCATTCGGTGGCTTTTTTTGTCTTGGGATTCATGATATAATAATAAAACCGATAAGTAGTAAAAGGGAAATTGATGAATTATACAGTTGAAGAAAAAGAAGTCTTTATGAGGGAAGCTTTGAGAGAGGCTGAGATTGCTCTTGAACACGATGAAATTCCAATTGGTTGTGTGATTGTCAAGGACGGTGAAATCATTGGTCGTGGACATAATGCACGTGAGGAGTTGCAGCGAGCGGTTATGCATGCGGAGATTATGGCTATAGAGAATGCGAACCTGAGTGAGGAGAGCTGGCGCTTGCTGGATTGCACGCTTTTTGTGACCATTGAACCTTGTGTCATGTGTAGTGGGGCGATTGGACTCGCCCGTATTCCAAACGTGGTCTATGGGGCTAAAAACCAGAAATTTGGCGCTGCTGGGAGTTTGTACGATATCTTGACAGATGAGCGTCTCAACCATCGTGTAGAGGTTGAAACGGGAATTTTAGAAGATGAATGCGCAGCTATTATGCAGGAATTTTTTAGAAATAGACGGAAAAAATAATTTTGCTTTTAAAATGAATAGGAATGTGATATAATAAACAATGGAGCAACAGTTCTGCGTGAAGCGGGTCAGGGGAGGAATCCAGCAGCCCTAAGCGATTTGAATTGTGTGCTCTTTTTTTCGTGCTTTTTCCGAATAAATAAGATAGAATAATCTAGAATAAATGATAATAGAAAAGAGAAGATGATGAAAATTCGTGGTTTTGAATTGATTTCGACTTTTACAGATGAAAATTTATTGCCCAAGCGTGAGACAGCGCATGCGGCTGGTTACGACTTAAAGGTTGCTGTGCGCACAGTTATCGCTCCAGGAGAGATTGTCTTGGTTCCGACAGGGGTTAAGGCTTATATGCAACCGACTGAGGTTCTATACCTATATGATCGTTCTTCAAATCCTCGTAAAAAGGGTTTGGTTTTAATTAATTCAGTTGGGGTCATTGATGGGGATTATTATGGAAATCCTGGAAATGAAGGACATATTTTTGCTCAGATGAAGAATATAACAGACCAAGAGGTTGTTCTTGAAGTTGGGGAACGTGTTGTCCAGGCTGTCTTTGCTCCTTTCTTAATCGCAGATGGAGATGCGGCTGATGGCGTTCGAACTGGTGGATTTGGATCGACAGGGCACTAGAATGAAGATTATCTTTGTACGTCACGGGGAGCCAGATTATAGTATGCTTGATAAACTTGAAAATCCGCGACTCTATAGTGGTTTTGGTCGTGATTTAGCACCATTGACAGGAAAAGGTCGCAGTCTGGCAAAAGAAGTTGCTAAAACTGCATGTTTTGGAAAGGCAGAGATTATTATTTCATCGTCTGTGACGAGGGCTTTAGAAACAGCCCATTATATAGCGGTTGAAACAGGATTGGACTTATTTGTGGAGCCGTTTTTTCATGAGTGGCGTCCAGACTTAGATGGCACTAACTCTGATTTAACTAGTGTATTGGTAGCTCATGAATATTATCTAAAACATCAAGGAGGTTTATCTGAAGATTCTCCTTATCGCTATGAAACTGATCTAGAGATGCGTCATCGTTTTTTAAGAGCTTTGGAAAAATATAAAAATTATAAAACTATTATCATTGTAACTCACGGAATGCTCATGCGCCAGTTTGTGCCAAATGAGAAGATTGATTTTTGCCAAGTGATTGAGTGTGAGTTAGAGATATAGAAAGAGGTTTATTATCGCAAAGAAAAAAGCGACATTTGTATGTCAAAATTGTGGGTATAATTCCCCTAAATATCTGGGCCGATGTCCTAACTGTGGGTCTTGGTCTTCTTTTGTAGAAGAGGTTGAGATTGCCGAGGTAAAGAATGCGCGTGTGTCCTTGACAGGTGAGAAAACCAAGCCCATGAAACTAGCTGAGGTGACTTCAATCAACGTCAATCGAACCAAGACGGAGATGGAGGAATTCAACCGTGTACTTGGAGGCGGAGTGGTACCGGGAAGTCTTGTCCTCATTGGTGGGGATCCTGGGATTGGGAAATCAACCCTTCTTTTACAAGTCTCAACCCAGCTGTCTCAAGTGGGGACTGTTCTCTATGTCAGTGGGGAGGAGTCTGCCCAGCAAATCAAGCTACGAGCGGAACGCTTGGGAGATATTGATAGCGAGTTTTATCTCTATGCAGAGACCAATATGCAGAGTGTTCGAGCTGAGGTAGAAAGAATCCAGCCAAACTTCCTCATTATTGACTCCATTCAGACCATTATGTCTCCTGAGATTTCAGGGGTGCAGGGGTCTGTTTCTCAAGTGCGTGAGGTGACAGCTGAACTTATGCAGCTGGCCAAAACTAATAACATTGCCATCTTTATCGTAGGTCATGTGACCAAGGAGGGAACCTTGGCTGGGCCGCGTATGTTGGAGCATATGGTGGATACGGTGCTTTACTTTGAAGGAGAGTGTCACCATACATTTCGTATTCTGAGAGCGGTCAAAAACCGTTTTGGCTCCACTAATGAGATTGGGATTTTTGAGATGCAGTCGGGCGGTTTGGTTGAGGTGCTCAATCCGAGTCAAGTTTTCCTAGAGGAGCGTTTGGACGGGGCGACTGGTTCGTCAATCGTTGTGACCATGGAAGGGACGCGTCCGATTTTGGCGGAGGTTCAGGCTTTGGTAACACCGACCATGTTTGGAAATGCCAAGCGTACAACGACAGGACTTGATTTTAATCGTGCTAGTCTGATTATGGCTGTTTTGGAAAAGCGGGCAGGGCTTCTCTTGCAAAATCAGGATGCCTACCTCAAATCTGCTGGCGGTGTCAAATTAGATGAACCTGCTATTGACCTGGCTGTTGCAGTTGCCATTGCTTCGAGTTATAAAGACAAGCCAACTAATCCTCAGGAATGTTTTGTAGGAGAACTTGGTTTGACAGGAGAGATTCGGCGCGTGAATCGAATCGAGCAACGCATCAATGAAGCTGCTAAACTGGGTTTTACTAAGATTTATGTACCTAAGAATTCCTTGACAGGAATCACTCCACCCAAGGAAATTCAGGTCATTGGAGTGACAACGATTCAGGAAGTTTTGAAAAAGGTCTTTGCATAATCCGTGACAAATCCTCTTAAAAATGATAAGATAGGAGAAATATTTGACTATCAAATTTTCAAGGAGGGAATCATGTCGTATTTTGAACAGTTTATGCAAGCCAATCAGGCTTATGTTGCCCTACATGGGCAGTTAAATTTGCCACTTAAACCCAAAACCAGAGTAGCCATTGTGACCTGTATGGACTCACGTTTACACGTTGCGCAAGCTCTAGGTTTGGCACTTGGGGATGCTCATATCTTGCGGAATGCAGGTGGTCGAGTGACAGAAGACATGATTCGTTCGCTGGTTATTTCCCAGCAACAAATGGGGACAAGAGAGATTGTGGTATTGCACCATACAGACTGTGGTGCTCAGACCTTTGAAAATGGACCTTTTCAGGAGTATTTAAAAGAGAAACTAGGTGTCGATGTATCAGACCAGGACTTTTTGCCCTTTCAAGATATAGAGGAGAGTGTACGTGAGGACATGCAACTCCTTATCGAGTCTCCCCTAATACCAGACGATGTCATTATCTCTGGTGCTATTTACGATGTGGATACAGGAAGTATGACAGTCGTAGAATTATAAATACTTCATTTAGAAAGAAAGTGTAGGAAGAAAAACAGTATTTTATTTATTTTTTTTTATTGCTATGTATTGGTTTACAATATGAAACCATCTACTATACGGACGGTTCGATGTCAGGTGCGGAATATGGACTAATGGGAGTTTCTATCTTTCTAGCTCTCTTTTATATGATTCCGGCTCTTTATTTCCTTTTCCGTATTGGGAAAAAATGGAAATTGCCAAAAAACTCCTTGATCTTGTCTTTATTGGGAGGAATGTTCCTTTCAGGCTGGTTGTCTAGCTTTGCGAATACCTATATCCATGATTTACTGGGGGTTCTTTTCCCAGATAGTGCATTTTTAAATGCCTTTGAAAGTGCTATTGTGGCTCCTTTGGTAGAAGAGCCGTTGAAATTGTTGCCACTTGTCTTTGTTTTGGCTTTGGTTCCTGTGCGAAAATTAAAATCATTGTTTTTACTAGGAATTGCTTCTGGTTTGGGATTCCAAATGATTGAGGATATTGGCTACATTCGTACGGATTTGCCAGAGGGCTTTGACTTTACTATTTCGAGAATTTTAGAGCGTATCATCTCAGGAATTGCCTCTCACTGGACTTTTTCAGGTCTGGCTGTAGTGGGTGTTTACTTGCTTTACAGAGCTTATAAAGGACAGAAGGTTGGCAAGAAAGAGGGGCTTATTTTCCTAGGTTTAGCCTTGGGAACTCACTTCCTGTTTAACTCTCCTTTTGTGGAGTTGGAGACAGAGTTGCCATTAGCGATTCCAGTAGTTACGGCTATTACTCTTTATGGTTTTTATCAGGCTTATCGCTTTGTTGAGAAGCACAATGAGTTGATGAACTAGAATATTTTTCAAAAGAATGATACAAGGGCACAAATATGCTGCCCTTCTTTTATTTTTGATTGAAAAATAGTGCAAAAAGCGCTACAATGGTAGATGGAAAAATCTTGTGAAAAGCACAAGCGATGCATATATACCGGAGGAAATCATGTCTTTTTCTGATTTAAAGCTGTTTGCCCTTTCTTCGAATCAAGAATTGGCAAAACGTGTAGCGCAGGAGATTGGGATAGAGTTGGGGAAATCAAGTGTTCGCCAATTTTCAGATGGAGAGATTCAGGTCAATATTGAAGAATCAATCCGTGGAAAACACGTCTTTATCCTACAATCAACTAGCTCGCCTGTAAATGATAATCTGCTTGAAATTTTGATTATGGTAGATGCTTTGAAGCGTGCGAGTGCAGAATCTGTCAATGTTGTCATGCCTTACTATGGGTATGCACGTCAGGATAGAAAGGCGAGAGCGCGTGAGCCAATCACTTCAAAACTTGTAGCAAATATGCTTGAGGTAGCTGGGGTGGATCGTTTATTGACAATCGACTTGCATGCTGCGCAGATTCAAGGATTCTTTGATATTCCTGTGGATCATTTGATGGGTGCTCCTCTGATTGCGGATTATTTTGAGCGTCGCGGCATGGTTGGCTCTGACTATGTGGTTGTCAGCCCAGACCATGGAGGGGTGACTCGTGCTCGAAAGTTGGCAGAATTTTTGAAAACATCTATTGCTATCATTGACAAACGTCGTAGTGTTGATAAGATGAATACCAGTGAAGTCATGAACATCATCGGTAAGGTCGAAGGCAAGACTTGTATCTTGATTGATGATATGATTGATACTGCTGGAACGATTTGTCATGCGGCAGATGCCCTTGCGGAAGCTGGTGCTGTTGAAGTCTATGCAAGCTGTACGCACCCAGTTCTTTCTGGTCCTGCTATGGACAATATCCAAAAATCAGCTATTAAGAAATTGGTTGTTTTGGATACCATCTATCTGCCAGAAGAGCGTTTGATTGATAAGATTGAGCAAATTTCAATCGCTCATCTCCTAGGAGATGCTATTGTACGTATCCATGAAAAACGCCCACTTTCTCCACTTTTCAGCATTGAGAAAAAGATTTAGTGACCAAGCCTGAGATGATTCTCAGGTTTTTTTCATCTCTTTTCCGAATAAATAGATAGAGCCAGTGAATCTAGTAAACCTAGATTAAAAAATGTGCTATAATGAAAGGAGAGAAAGAATGATTCTCAGACATCCGGGCATCAGCCCAACCAATGATTTGGTTGCTAAGAAAATCTTTAGCAATCCAGAAATCACTTGTCAATTTATCCGCGATATGCTGGACTTACCAGCAAAAAATGTGACCATTTTAGAGGGAAGCAATATTCACGTCTTGCCTTCCATGCCTTACTCAGCACAGGATTTCTATACCAGTATAGACGTCTTGGCAGAGTTAGACAATGGCACCCAAGTTATCATTGAGATTCAGGTTCATCATCAGAATTTTTTCATCAATCGCCTGTGGGCTTATTTGTGCAGTCAGGTCAATCAAAATCTTGAAAAAATTCGCCAACGTGAAGGTGATACACACCAGAGTTACAAACACATCGCACCAGTTTATGCTATTGCCATCGTAGATAGCAACTACTTCTCAGACGCCTTGGCTTTTCATAGCTTTAGCATGCGAGAGGACACGACAGGTGAGATCTTAACAATTACAAACAACGGTCAGGAAAACCATCTAGTCAAGATGGCATTCTTGGAATTAAAAAAATACAGAGAAACCAGCAAAGATAAGGTTCGCAAGCCATGGTTGGAGTTTTTTGGTAACAAGCCCTTTACCCAACAACCTGAGCGAGCCATCAGCCAAGCAGACCAACTGCTGGACTACAAGAGCTGGTCCGAGGAGGACAGGAAGATGTTTAGTCAACTACGTATGCGAGAAGAACAAGCCTTGTTAGCACAGGACTATGCCTTGGAACAAGCTGAGGAGAAAGGTTTAGAACGTGGTCGTGCAGAGGGCATTGAACAGGGATTGGAGCGTGGAAAAGTTGAAGGAAGTTTGTCTATGCTACTAAATCTAGTACGTCAAGGTCTCCTGACTTCCGAGGTTGCCAGCCAGCAGTTGGGCATGACTGTCGCTGAATTTGAGTCCTTGCTATGAGGTCACATTTTAATAGTAGAAAGTTAATGGAATGGCGAGTTATTTCCAAAATACTTGCCATTTTTGCTTGACATTTGGGAGGAGATATAGGATAATACCATAGAAGTGAGTTCTGTCCAACTATCTATATGGATTAGATATGTGAGGTTTGACTCAAGGTCTTAGAAATTTGTGAGATTTTCACTTGGAAGATACAGTATTTGAAGGGTATTTCATCTCACAAAGGCGCTTTTTTTAGCCTTCTTTTGAAAAATAGCTGAAAAGTTTAAAAAATTGAAGAAAACCCCTTGACAAATCCTGCAAATATTTATATACTGTATAGTAGTAAGATAGTCTTACAAAAAATATATAAAGAAAAACAAAGGAGATAAAACGATGAAAAAAGTTTTATTGACAAGCGCAGTTGCGCTCGCAGCATTTGGTGCTGTACAATCTGTTTCAGCAGATACAGATACACCCCTTGACAAGTTTTTAGTTGCAAAAACTCAAGAAGAGAAAGATAATGCAGCTAAAGCTATTGTTAACGCTCTTAAACCTATTAATGAAGAAGTGTTGAAACGGTACCAAGCGTATACAGAAGCAGAAGATGCATATACTACACTTACTCCACGTCTAGAAGCTGTACAAGCAGAAATTACACGTCTTCGTAAAGTTGTGATTAAAGTTAGAGACATGGAAGCAGATGCTACAACTATGAAAAAAGAAGCTGATGCTGCAGAAGAGTATGCAGCTAAAGCTAAAGCTGTTCTTGCTGCTAAAGAATATGAAACAAAAGCAACTGAATTAGCAACAGCTAAAGGTGAATTGAAAGTTGCTCAAGATAAAGAAACAAATGCACGTTTAGCTGTTAAAGCTACTGACTCTAAAGAATCAGATGCAGTAAAAGCACTCGATAAAGCTATTGAAAAAACTAAGGAAGCTCAAAAGAAAGTAACAGAAGCTCAAAAAGCATATGATGACGCTATTGCTAAATATGATGAGGCTGGAGTTACACTTGCAGAAGCACAATATATCATTTCTGCGATTACTGCTAAAGCTGCTAATGATGGAGTTGCGGTTGCAAAAGAGGAAGCTGGACTTGAACGTAAAATTAAAGAAGCTGAAGACAAATATGCTGATTTAGTAGACGAAATTGATGGTGCCCGTGAAAAACGTGATGCTAAAAAAGCAGAATTAGAAACATATGAAAAAGACGTGGCTTCTAAAGCTTACAAACTACAAGGTCTAGAATATACTCGTTCTTCAGTTGTCTCATCTGAACAAACCACAAAAGCTAAAGCTACTGGTTGGGTTAAAGATAACGGAAAATGGACTTATGTTCTTGATGTTACTGGTAAAAAAGCTACTGGTTGGAAACAAGTAGATGGTACTTGGTACTACTTTAACGCAACAGGCGAAATGCAAAAATTCTGGGTTAAAGATGGCAATACTTGGTACTACCTAAACGGTTCAGGTGAACTCGTTACAGGTTGGTTGCAAGACGGTGGTAAATGGTACTTCCTAGATGCTTCAGGTGCTATGAAAGCTAGCCAATGGATTCAAAACAACGGTAGCTGGTACTACCTTGATGCTACAGGTGCTATGAAAGCTAACGGCTGGTTCCAAGTAGGAGACAAATGGTACTACGCGACTGATTCAGGAGCTATCGCAGTAAACACTACTGTAGGTGGTTACACTGTAAACGAAAACGGTGAATGGGTTTAATTTTATACAGTTGAATCATGACAGGAGAGAAATCTCCTGTTTTTTAGGGCTCTTTGTCAACTGTAGTGGGTTGAAGTCAGCTAAGCTCGAGAAAGGACAAAATGGCTCTTTGTCAACTGTAGTGGGTTGAAGTCAGCTAAGCTCGAGAAAGGACAAAATTCGTCCTTTCTTTTTTGATGTTCAGAGCGATAAAAATCCTTTTTTTGAAGTTTTCAAAGTTCCGAAAACCAAAGGCATTGCGTTTGATAAGTTTGATGAGATTATTGGTTGCTTCTAATTTGGCGTTAGAATAGTGTAGTTGAAGAGCGTTGACAATTTTTTCTTTATCCTTGATGAAGGTTTTAAAGACAGTCTGAAAAAGAGGATGAACCTGCTTTAGATTGTCCTCGATAAGTCCGAAAAATTTGTCTGGCTCCTTGTTCTGGAAATGAAAAAGTAAGAGCTGATAGAGATTGTAGTGGTGTTTCAAGTCTTCTGAATAGCTCAAAAGCTTGTCAAGAATCTCTTTATTCGTTAAGTGCATACGAAAAGTAGGGCGATAAAAACGTTTATCACTCAATTTACGACTATCCTGCTGGATGAGCTTCCAGTAGCGCTTGAGGGCCTTGTATTCATGGGATTTTCGATGAAACTGATTCATGATTTGGACACGGACACGACTCATAGCACGGCTAAGATGTTGCACAATGTGAAAGCGATCCAGAACGATTTTAGCGTTTGGAAAAAGTTGCCTAGCTAAGTCATAATAAGGACTAAACATATCCATAGTAATAATTTTCACTCGACATCGGACGGCTCTATCATATTTAAGAAAGTGATCTCGAATGACAGCTTGTGTTCTCCCCTCAAGAACAGTGATGATATTGAGCGTTTCAAAATCTTGTGCAATGAAACTCATCTTTCCCTTGGTAAAGGCATACTCATCCCAAGACATAATCTCAGGCAGAGTTCTAAAATTACACTCAAAGTGGAAATCATTGAGCTTTCGAATGACAGTTGAAGTTGAAATGGCCAGCTGATGGGCAATATCGGTCATAGAAGTCTTTTCAATCAACTTTTGCGCAATTTTTTGGTTGATAATACGAGGGATTTGGTGATTTTTCTTGACGATAGAAGTTTCAGCGACCATCATTTTTGAACAGTGATAGCACTTGAATCGACGCTTTCTAAGGAGAATTCTAGTAGGCATACCAGTCGTTTCGAGGTAAGGAATTTTCGACGGTTTTTGAAAGTCATATTTCTTCATTTGACTTCCGCACTTAGGGCAAGATGGGGCGTCGTAGTCCAGTTTGGCGATGATTTCCTTGTGTGTATCCTTATTGATGATGTCTAGAATCTGGATATTAGGGTCTTTAATGTCGAGTAATTTTGTGATAAAATGTAATTGTTCCATATGATTCTTTCTAATGAGTTATTTTGTCGCTTTTCATTATAGATGATATGGGACTTTTTTTCTACACAAAAATAGGCTCCATAATATCTATAGGGGATTTACCCACTACAAATATTATAGAGCCTTTGTTTCTTGATTTTTCCGAAAGAAAATGGTAGGCTAATAGCAGGAAAATATTAAAGGTGGTAAATACTTTATGGATAAGAAAAAACTTCTCACAGCTAGCTTAGCTAGTGTAGCTGTTCTGGGAGCAGGTTTCCTTGCTTCTCACCCATCAGTTGTTAAAGCTGAAGAAACGGCTTCATCTCCTTTGGCTAAGGAAGATGCTGCTGATTACTTCACAGATTTAGAAAAAAAAGCTGAAGAAGCTATTAATAAAAATGCTAAAATTACTGATAAAGAAGCAGCAATTTTAGCAGCTAAAGCAGCTATCGGTAAAGATGATTTATTAAAAGCTATTGATGATAAAGAGATTACACCTGAAGAAGTGCTAAAAGACTTAGCAAAATCTAGTGAAACTGAATCAAATGCCCCAACTTCCGCTCCAGGTGCTGAATTAGTTCGTAACGAATCTGGTGAAGTTACAGAAGTTAAACCAATCAATGGTGGAATTGACGCTGATGCTCAAGATAAAATTAACAAACGTTTAGACGAAGAAAAAACAGATGTTAAAGATGCAGAAGAAAGATTAGCTGCAGCTAAACATGATGAAAAAGAAGCTGAATCTAATAGAGAAGAGGCTAAAGCAGCTGTAGAAGCAGCTAAAGAAAATGTGAAAGCAGCTCAAGAGGAATTAGCAGCTGCAACAGATTCTAAATCAAAAGAGGAAGCAGAAAAAACTTTAAAACAAGCAGAGCAAGACTTGAAAGATGCAGAAGAAGCATTGGAACAAGCAGATGAAGATTATTATTCATATGTAGCAGACCGTGAAGCTGAAGAAGTTCGTGTATTACGACGTCAAATTGCAAAAGATAAAGCTGATGGAAAAGATACAACAGAGGTAGAAAAAGAACTTCCTCTTTATGTTGAATCAGAGCAACCTAAATTACCAAATAATAACAAACCAACACAAACACCAGCTTCAACTCCAGCAGAGTCACCAGCTTCTGGAACAGATACTCCAGCTACACCAACAGCTGAAACACCAGCAACTCCTGCAGTTGCGCCAGCTGTAGCAGGTACTAGCCAGGATAATACTTATCAAGCACCAGCTGCAAAATCAGAAGATAAGAAAGAACTTCCAAATACTGGTGGTAAAGACAACGCTGCAATTGCATCATTAGGATTCCTAGGCTTGCTCCTTGGTGCCCTTCCATTTGTTAAACGTAAAAACTAATTAGTTAAAAATATGAAAGAGAAGGACTTGTTACCTTCTCTTTTTGTGTATATAATCGCGTGAGGGCTTTGTTGGATAGTATAGTGGATTGAACTTAGAATAGTACGCTACGGATTCTAAAACATTTCTAGAAATTAATTTGACTTTCCTAATCAATTTATTCATATCTTATTTCAATCTACTATAGAAAATAAAAAGTGAATAGGACCATATTTCAGGTACGACGGGCATGTCGTATATCTGAGGTGTAAGTCCTCCGTGGGCACCTGCTACCGGTGAACCCAATAGCGATT
>CAKQBM010000038.1 GCA_934216185.1 uncultured Streptococcus sp.
TAGTAGGACTTGGTGAATCTCTGTCTCAGGACTTTGGATAATCTCCTGAGTAATCGCCTCATGATCTGTATCAAAGAGATGTTCAAAAGTATGGGAGTAGGCACCATGTCCAAGGTCATGTAGGAGAGCAGCGGTCATAGTTAAGAGAGATTCAACAGGATTCCATTCTTCAGGATATTTTTCTTCAAAAATCTCTGTGATACGTCGAGCAATCTCATAGACTCCTAGACAGTGAGAGAAGCGGCTATGCTCTCCTCCGTGGAAGGTATAACTGGAAGTCCCCAGTTGTTTGATGCGACGCAAACGTTGAAATTCTTTTGTATTAATCAAGTCATAGATGATTTGATTATTGACATGGATGTAGTTGTGAACTGGGTCACGGAATACTTTTTCGTTCATATGACCATTATAGCAAAAAGCTAGAGTTTTTGGTAAAATAGTAGGACAAGAGAGAAGAAAGAGGACCTGATGTGAAGATTCGGATGCGAAATACGATTCAGTTTGATGAACAATTGGAAGTGATTGATCAGCTCTATGATGTTGAAGTGCACGAAAAGGGAGATTATAGCTACCTGCTTTTCTATAATGAGGAAAAGGAAAAAGTAGTCATTAAATTTCATGGTCAAGAACTGGTGATGAGCCGTTTTTCCAATCCCAAGACCATTATGCGCTTTCTAAAGGATAGTGATAGTTTAGCCTATATCCCTACACCTATGGGTATGCAGGAGTTTATCATCCAAACGAGCCGCTATCAAGTAGGTGGACAAAAGATCTATTTAGACTATCAACTACAAAATCAAGAGGGACACCTCTTTGCCAGCTATCAATTAGAAATTACTTGGGGCTAGGCTCATATCTTTTTCAAATTTAGCTAGCTATCTTCTCGAATTGGCTTCCTAGTGTGGTAGATTAGGCTAATTTTTGGTATAATAAAAGTTATGGAAATCGAAAAAACCAATCGTATGAATGCGCTCTTTGAATTTTATGCAGCGCTTTTAACAGATAAGCAAATGAACTACATAGAGCTCTACTACGCTGATGATTACAGCCTTGCTGAAATTGCCGAGGAGTTTGGTGTCAGTCGTCAGGCTGTCTACGACAATATCAAGCGGACAGAAAAGATTCTGGAAGATTATGAGATGAAATTGCACATGTACTCGGACTACATTGTTCGCAGTCAGATTTTTGACCAGATTTTGGAGCGCTATCCCAAGGATGACTTTCTGCAGGAGCAGATAGAAATTTTAACAAGCATTGATAATAGAGAATAAGAGGAAGAAACATGGCATTTGAAAGTTTAACAGAACGTTTGCAGAACGTCTTTAAAAATCTACGTAAAAAAGGAAAAATCTCAGAGGCTGATGTCCAAGAGGCAACCAAAGAGATTCGCTTGGCCTTGCTTGAAGCCGACGTTGCCTTGCCTGTTGTAAAGGACTTTATCAAAAAAGTTCGTGAGCGTGCAATCGGACACGAAGTCATTGATACCCTTAATCCTGCGCAACAGATTATTAAAATCGTTGATGAGGAATTGACTGCTGTTTTAGGTTCTGACACAGCGGAGATTATCAAGTCACCTAAGATTCCTACGATTATCATGATGGTTGGTTTGCAGGGGGCTGGTAAAACAACCTTTGCTGGTAAATTGGCAAACAAACTCAAGAAAGAAGAAAATGCCCGTCCTTTGATGATTGCGGCGGATATTTATCGTCCTGCAGCTATTGACCAGTTGAAAACTCTGGGTCAACAGATTGATGTGCCTGTCTTCGCTCTTGGGACAGAAGTTCCAGCTGTTGAGATTGTACGTCAAGGTTTGGAACAAGCCCAAGCCAATCACAACGACTATGTCTTGATTGATACGGCAGGTCGTTTGCAGATTGATGAGCTTTTGATGAATGAGCTTCGCGATGTGAAAGCCTTGGCTCAGCCAAATGAAATCCTGCTTGTCGTTGATGCCATGATTGGTCAGGAAGCGGCCAATGTTGCGCGTGAGTTTAATGCTCAGTTGGAAGTGACTGGGGTGATCCTTACTAAGATTGATGGGGATACTCGTGGTGGTGCGGCTCTATCGGTTCGTCACATTACTGGTAAACCAATCAAGTTCACTGGTACAGGTGAAAAGATTACAGATATCGAAACCTTCCACCCAGACCGTATGTCTAGCCGTATCCTTGGCATGGGGGATATGCTCACTCTGATTGAGAAAGCTTCTCAAGAATACGATGAGCAAAAAGCCCTTGAAATGGCTGAGAAGATGCGCGAGAACACCTTTGATTTCAATGATTTCATCGATCAGTTGGATCAGGTGCAAAACATGGGGCCAATGGAAGACTTGCTCAAGATGATTCCAGGTATGGCCAACAATCCAGCTCTACAAAATATGAAGGTGGATGAGCGTCAGATTGCCCGCAAACGTGCCATTGTGTCTTCTATGACGCCTGAAGAGCGTGAAAATCCTGATTTGTTAAATCCAAGCCGTCGCCGTCGTATTGCTGCAGGTTCTGGAAATACCTTTGTTGAAGTCAATAAATTCATCAAAGACTTTAACCAGGCTAAACAACTCATGCAAGGTGTTATGTCTGGGGATATGAACAAGATGATGAAGCAGATGGGAATCAATCCAAACAACCTTCCTAAAAATATGCCAAATATGGGAGGGATGGATATGTCTGCCCTTGAAGGAATGATGGGACAAGGTGGTATGCCTGACTTGTCAGCTCTTGGTGGAGCAGGAATGCCAGATATGAGCCAAATGTTTGGTGGCGGACTCAAAGGTAAAATTGGTGAATTTGCCATGAAACAGTCTATGAAACGCATGGCGAATAAAATGAAGAAAGCGAAGAAGAAACGTAAGTAAGACAAGAGATTGAGTTAAATAAAGCAAATATTATAAACAAACGCATAGTGTCAAGGTTTATGAACACCTGATATTATGCGTTTTTGATTTTAATAATTGTAAGACATTTTTATTATACCGTATGAAAAAACCACTCAGATAACTGAGTGGTTTAGGTGTATTTAGACTCTTAGTCTTTATTTTCGTATGGCAAGATCAAGTTCAAGATGATTCCTGTCATGGCTGATAGGGCAGTACCTGAAAGTGTAACTGGACCAAGTTTAAGGATAGCTCCTCCAAGTCCAAGGACCAACATAGCACTTGCGATGATTAGGTTACGCATTTGAGCGAAATCAACACGTTCTTTGATCAAGACTTTCAAACCGTTGCTGGCGATAACCCCATAGAGAAGAATCGACATACCACCAAGAACAGCGTTTGGAATGGTTGAAATCAAGGCAGTAAATTTACCAAGGAAGCTAAGAGCAATCGCGATGAAGGCAGCGTTACGGATAACTGAGACAGAAGCGATACGAGTCATACCGATAACCCCTGTGTTTTCTCCATAAGTTGTATTGGCTGGTCCACCAAGGAAGGCAGAAACAGAAGTTGCGATACCGTCACCAAGAAGAGTACGGTGAAGACCTGGTTCTTTCAAGAATTGACGGCCACAGATTTGACCCAAGACAGTATGGTCACCGATATGTTCAGAAATTGTTACGATAGCGATTGGCAAGATGGCGATAGTTTCTGGACCAAAGTAAAGACTGTACTCTTTAAAGGCACCACCAGTACTAAATGGCAAGTAGAAACCAGGAATTTCAAACCAGTCAGCTTTAAGAACTGGTGTAAAGTCAACTAGCCCAAGAGCTAGAGCGAAGAGGTAACCACCGATAATGGCAAAGAGGAATGGAATGATTCGTAGGAAGCCTTTTCCTTTAGTATTGATAAAGGCAGCAATCAAGAAAGTAACAACCGCTACAAGAGCATTTTTCCAATTTCCGTCCGCTACAAGACCAGCATTGGTAACAGCTGAACCTGCAAGTCCAAGACCGATAACGATGATCATAGGTCCAATGATGATTGGTGGTAAGAGTTTATCAATCCATTTTGTACCTGCGAAACGAACACCGGCAGCGACAAGGACATAGATGAAACCTGTAAGGATAACCCCTGTTTGTGCAGCTGATACATCCCCTCCTAGTTCCTTCATAGCTAGGGACATAGCTGTGATAAAGGCGAATGATGATCCTAGATAAACAGGAACTCTAAAACCAGTTGCGATCATGTAGATGAGTGTTCCAACACCTGAAGCAAAAAGGGCAACAGATACAGGCATTCCCAAAATCAATGGTACCAAGATGGTCGCACCAAACATGGCGAAAACGTGTTGGAAACTAAGGAGAATTCCTTTTCCAGCTGAAGGACGTTGGTCAACGTCTAGTAACAAATCAACAGTTGATTCTTGTTTCATATAAACCTCACTTTTGGGCATCAAAAAAGAGCCCATTATTTTACAGCAATAGGCCCTCAGAGTAAGACTTCTCTAAAATCTAGATTTTAGAGAGTTTTAAATATTTCTGCGTCTTTGTCACCTCACGGGATGACATTAAAAACCTTTGCTTAGGATAGTATAGCAGAAAAAAATGATTTTGTAAATCATTTTTTCCCGAGCCTGAAAATAAAAGAGCGAGGCTGATTTTGTAAATCATTTTTTCCCGAGCCTAGAAATAAAAAAGCGAGGTTGACTTTGTAAACATTTTTTACTTAAAAGATTAAAGCGGGCGTTTATTTGGCATGCCAGCCTTACGTGGATATTTATTTGGTGTTTCTTTTTTCTTTTCTACAACTGTCATGTAACGCGGATCTCCATTTGGTAGGGCGTAACTGAGATTGTCTTCGACCTTACTGAAGAGGAGATTGAGGGCATTCTTAGCTTCTAACAATTCCTCAGGCGCATTGCTGGCCTTGAGTGCCAATAGCTTGCCACCAACTTTAAGGTAGGGAATAGTTAATTCAGATAGGACCTGCATACGGGCAACCGCACGAGCTGTTACAAAATCATATTGAGCACGGAAGTTCTTGTCTTGGGCGAAATCTTCTGCTCGCCCATGGTAAAAATGTACACCATCCAAGTCTAGTTCTTGAGCCAATAGTTGGAGGAAGTTGATGCGCTTGTTGAGCGAATCAATGATGGTCACATCTAACTGAGGATAGAGGATTTTCATTGGTAGACTAGGAAATCCTGCCCCAGCACCGATATCAAGAAGTTTGATATTTTCATTGGGAATCAAGCCTTGCAGAATGGGTGCAATCGAATCGTAAAAATGTTTGAGATAAACTTCTTCCTTGTCTGTAATGGCCGTCAAATTAATTTTTTCATTCCACTCGACCAAGAGTTCAAAATAACGTTCAAATTGTTCTTTTTGCTGATCCGAAAGTGGAAGATTTTGCTCGGCAAGCAAGTTGTAAAATGTTTCTGGTTTCATAGTGTTTTCCTTCTTTAGTATCATCTTATTTTACCACAATCATTAAAAATTTGATATACTGGTACTAATCTAAAAGTAGAAAGGACTTATATCATGACTTGGATTATTCTTGGAGTTTTGGCTCTTGTTGTTATTTTTGTGATTGTTAGCTATAACGGTTTGGTTAAAAATCGTATGCAAACAAAGGAGGCTTGGAGTCAGATTGATGTTCAGTTGAAACGTCGAAATGACCTCTTGCCAAACTTGATTGAGACTGTAAAAGGTTACGCTAAATATGAAGGTTCTACCCTTGAAAAGGTGGCAGAACTACGTAACCAAGTGGCAGCAGCGACTTCACCAGCAGAAGCTATGAAAGCTAGTGATGCCCTCACTCGTCAAGTTTCAGGTATTTTTGCAGTTGCAGAAAGCTACCCAGACTTGAAAGCTAGTGCCAACTTTGTTAAATTGCAAGAGGAGTTGACAAATACAGAAAATAAAATTTCTTACTCTCGTCAACTCTATAACAGTGTTGTCAGCAACTACAATGTAAAATTAGAAACCTTCCCAAGCAATATTATCGCTGGACTATTTGGATTTAAAGCGGCAGATTTCCTTCAAACACCAGAAGAGGAAAAGGCAGTTCCTAAAGTTGATTTTAGCGGTTTAGGTGACTAAGATGTTGTTTGATCAAATTGCAAGCAATAAACGAAAAACCTGGATTTTGTTGCTGGTATTTTTCCTACTCTTAGCTCTTGTTGGCTATGCGGTTGGTTACCTCTTTATGCGATCTGGCCTTGGTGGTTTGGTTATCGCTCTGATTATCGGCTTTATCTATGCCTTGTCTATGATTTTTCAATCGACAGAGATTGTCATGTCCATGAACGGGGCGCGTGAGGTGGATGAACAAACGGCACCAGACCTCTACCATGTAGTGGAAGATATGGCTATGGTGGCTCAGATTCCCATGCCCCGTGTTTTCATCATTGATGATCCAGCCTTAAATGCCTTTGCGACAGGCTCTAACCCTCAAAACGCGGCGGTTGCTGCGACTTCAGGTCTCTTAGCTATCATGAATCGCGAGGAGCTAGAAGCTGTTATGGGACATGAAGTCAGTCATATTCGTAATTACGATATCCGTATTTCGACTATTGCTGTTGCCCTTGCTAGTGCTATCACCATGCTTTCTAGTATGGCAGGTCGTATGATGTGGTGGGGTGGAGCAGGTCGCAGACGAAGTGACGATGATAGAGATGGAAATGGTCTTGAAATCATTATGCTCGTGGTTTCCCTACTAGCTATTGTGCTGGCACCTCTCGTTGCAACTTTGGTGCAACTAGCTATTTCTCGTCAGAGGGAATTCCTAGCTGATGCTTCCAGTGTCGAGTTGACGCGCAATCCTCAAGGAATGATTAATGCCCTACGTAAGTTAGACAATAGTAAACCCATGAGTCGTCCTGTTGATGATGCCAGCAGTGCACTTTATATCAATGATCCCAAGAAAGGTGGAGGGTTCCAAAAACTCTTTTATACCCACCCACCTATCTCAGAACGGATTGAACGTTTAAGACATATGTAAAATGAAGGCTGGGAAAAGTCTTTAAAATCTGAAAAACGCATAATATCAGGTGTGAAAAACTTGATGTTATGCGTTTTATTATGGGAAGATTTACTTCTTTTTCTCCTAAAATTGTGTTTTTGCTCCACCTATCTGCTATGTTGCAAATTTATAAATCGTCTAAATTAACTACCTCCAGACCGTGTTCTGTTAAGCGATAGATGATTGAACAGACCTCTTTTAAGAAACGACGGTCATGCGAAACAGTGATGATTCCGCCTGGATAGGTTGCAAAGAGTTTTCTGATTTGGGGTTGAGAAGTTGGAGAAAAGTTTCGTGTAGGTTCATCCAACAGGAGAAAGTTTGGTTTGCACAAGACTAAATCCAAAAGCAGGAGTTTTCCCTGTTGTCCGCCGGATAATGAGCGAATTTGATGTTGCATTTCTGGATAACTGAAATTGAGACTGGCTAAGTGAGATTGGATTTTCTGTAGTTCCTCTTTTTCTCCAGTTTTGCTGAGGTAGGCTATTGGTGATAAATCCAATTGCAGTTTTTTCTGGTAATCTTGTGGCATAAAGCCAAGAGATATTTCGCTTTTGTCGCTTAGTAGTTGCTGAAACTTGTTTAGCAGAGTCGATTTCCCAACACCATTTGGCCCGATAATACCGATTTTTTCTTGCCCACGGACAGTTAGTTGTAGTTCTTGCACCAAAATTCGCTCGTCAATGGACAAATTTTCTTTTTCCAGTTGGATTAAGACTTTAGAAACCGGTAATGGCTGTATATCTGAGAAGAAAAGTCTGATTTCTTCTTCTTTAAGTGGTTTTTGGGTCATGGACTGAGCTGCCTTTTCAATGCGTTTTTCTTGAGAGAGAACATTTTTCATCTTTTTAGCCAATAGGCGACCGGCAGTACTGTCTTTGGTAGCTCGAAGCGCAGTTTCTACATTTTGCTTGACTCGGCGATGTTTTTCCATGGTTTTATCATAGGCTCTTTTGTCGTTAGCAGCTTGCTGGCTTTGTCTGACAAAATTAGCCTTTCTTTGGTCACTATAGCTATCATAGTCTAAATGCTCTACTAGTGTTTCTGCTTCTTTCCGGTGCTTGACCAGTCGCAAGTGGACAATAGTATCAGCCGTTTGAGAAAGAAAGTCTTCATCATGGGAGATGAAAATGACGGTTTGCCGAATCGTGCGAATCTGACCTTTTAGCCAATCAACTGTCTCAAGGTCCAGGTCATTTGAAGGTTCATCTAAAAATAGAATTTCAAAGGGTTTGGCTAACTCATGGATAAGCTGAATTTTCAAAGCTTCGCCCCCCGAAAGGCTCCCAATCTCTTGATCGCTAGCGAAACGGTCGCTATCAAAATGCAATTCCTCAGCTAAACGATAGAGGACACTGTAGTCTAAATCAATAGAATCTAAAAAGAAGTAGTCGTGTAGACTTCTCTTTTTCAGCTCCTCAGGGAGTTTTTGAGGAATGTAGGCCAGTGACTGATGGTCAGACTGGATGTCTCCCCTAATAGTGAAATCAGGCAAAACTTCCCCCATTAAAGTTTTAAGCAAGGTTGATTTGCCATTTCCTTCTTCACCAATAATAGCAACCTTTTCCCCGTCTTGGATAGTCATGGTTAGGTCAGATACAAGATCTCGTAGATCTTTGTTTTGAGTAATGGTTAGATGATTGATTTTTATCATATTGTTGCCCTTTCTAGAATGTCGATAGTGCATAACAAAAAGCTCTACTTTATCTAGTAGAGCCCAAAGTCACTGTCAAAACTCTATTATCCTCGTTGAAAAACTCGTCAAACTAGCTTGGAGTTGCCTAACCCAACCCAAGAGGAGCATAGCTTTCTAGTTTTTTGATTTTCATAGATGATAAAGTACTAGAAAATCTAGTACAAAAAGAGCATGCAAAAAGAGACAAAAACAAGATCTACTAAATAAAGTTCTTTATTTGATAGACTTAGTTGTTCATGTCTCCCTTACCTCCGAGTATTAGTACCTCTATCCTATACCTTTCAGGATATTTTGTCAACAGAAAACTGGAAATTTCAATTTCTAAAATACGAGTGGTAAGCATTAGTAATGAGTTCTTTGTCTTCCATGTGAGCATCCTCCTAACTCTGATGTATTTTTGCCTATAGTATAGTACTAAAAAACAAAAATATAATAGTGAATATGTTAAAAAATTGAATTGTAATTACAAAGTTTGATGTGCTGATTTGTAGGCTTTTCATGGTATAATCAAGAGAGTAAATCTTTATGGAGGAAGTATGAAATTAAATATTCAAGAAATTCGTAAGCAGTCTGAAGGCTTGCATTTTGAACAAACGTTAGACCTAGCCGCAGACCTGCGTGCACGCAATCAAGAAATTTTAGATGTAAAAGATATCCTTGCAGTTGGGAAAGTACAGTACGAAGACCGTATGTATTTCTTAGATTATCAACTATCTTATACCATTGTTCTTGCTTCAAGTCGTAGTATGGAGCCAGTTGAGTTGGCTGAATCTTATCCAGTCACAGAAGTTTTCATGGAAGGCGCAACCAACCAGCTAGATCAGGAAGTTTTAGATGATGATTTGGTCTTGCCTATCGAAAATGGAGAACTAGACCTTGCTGAGAGCGTATCAGACAATATCCTGCTGAATATTCCTATCAAGGTCTTGACGGCTGAAGAAGAAGCTGGTCAAGGATTTGTTTCAGGAAATGACTGGCAAATCATGACAGAGGAAGAATACCAAGCCCAACAGGCAGTCAAGAAAGAAGAAAACAGTCCTTTTGCTGGCCTACAAGGACTATTTGATGGAGACGAATAATGGTTTTGTCAAAAAAACGAGCACGAAAAGTGCTAGAAGAAATCATTGCCCTATTCCCAGATGCCAAGCCCAGTCTTGATTTTACCAATCATTTTGAACTACTGGTTGCTGTCATGTTATCAGCCCAGACAACGGATGCAGCAGTAAATAAGGCCACACCAGGTCTCTTTGCTGCCTTTCCAACGCCTCAAGCCATGTCTGTTGCGACTGAGAGTGAGATTGCTTCACATATTTCTCGCCTGGGACTGTATAGGAATAAGGCTAAATTCCTTAAAAAATGTGCCCAACAGTTACTAGACGACTTTGATGGTCAAGTCCCTCAAACACGAGAGGAATTAGAGAGTTTGGCAGGTGTTGGTCGCAAGACAGCTAATGTTGTCATGAGTGTAGGATTTGCGATTCCAGCTTTTGCAGTGGATACTCATGTGGAGCGTATTTGCAAACACCACGATATCGTCAAAAAATCAGCGACACCACTTGAGGTGGAAAAGCGGGTCATGGATATCTTGCCACCTGAGCAGTGGTTAGCTGCCCATCAGGCTATGATTTATTTTGGAAGAGCCATTTGCCATCCTAAAAATCCAGAGTGTGACCAGTACCCACAGTTATATGATTTTAGCAATTTATAAGATGGAGTTTCAAAAGTTTTTGCTTGATTTTAAGCATGCTTTGTGCTATAGTAAGTGATAACTAAATATTCCTTTAAACCTGTCCCGTGAGGCAGGCAAGGAGCGCGATAAAGTAGAAGGGTGAAGTCTATACTGTTTACAGTAGGGCTCGCTTGGCTATACATTTCAAGTCTCCTTGTGTAAGGAGACTTTTCTTTTTGGAGGTTTGTCATGAAGACAAAAGAAGTTGTAGACGAATTGACCGTCAAACGAGCGATTACGCGTATTACTTATGAGATTATCGAACGCAACAAAGATTTGAATAAAATCGTTTTGGCTGGTATTAAAACTCGAGGTGTCTTTATCGCCCACCGTATCCAAGAACGTTTGGAGCAGCTAGAAAACCTTTCAGTTCCGGTTGTAGAATTGGATACGAAACCTTTCCGTGACGATGTTAAAAGTGGAGAAGATACTTCTTTGGTTTCTGTTGATGTGACAGACCGTGAAGTTATCTTGGTGGATGATGTTCTTTATACAGGCCGTACCATCCGCGCTGCTATTGATAATATTGTCGGTCATGGCCGTCCTGCGCGCGTGAGTTTAGCAGTTCTAGTCGATCGTGGACATAGAGAATTGCCTATACGTCCAGATTACGTTGGAAAAAATATCCCAACCAGTCGTTCTGAAGAAATCATCGTAGAGATGACAGAACTTGATGGCCAAGATAGAGTTCTGATTACTGAAGAAGCTTAGAAAGCTAAAGGAGTAGCTATGTCAGAAAATCAACAAGCATTGAACCATGTGGTGTCCATGGAAGACCTCACTGTTGATCAAGTCATGAAATTGATTAAGCGAGGAATTGAATTTAAAAACGGAGCTCAGCTTCCCTATGAGGACCACCCGATTGTTTCCAATCTTTTCTTTGAAGATTCTACACGGACGCATAAGTCTTTTGAAGTGGCAGAGATTAAACTGGGGCTGGAGCGACTGGACTTTGATGTCAAGACTAGTTCGGTCAATAAGGGTGAGACACTTTATGATACCATCTTGACTCTGTCTGCTCTAGGAGTGGATGTCTGTGTGATTCGCCACCCAGAGGTCGACTACTACAGAGAGTTGATTGCAAGTCCGACGATTACGACTTCCATCATCAATGGTGGAGATGGTTCGGGACAACATCCTAGCCAGAGCTTGCTTGATTTGATGACTATTTATGAGGAATTTGGCCACTTTGAGGGGCTCAAGGTCGCTATTGCAGGTGACTTGGACCACTCACGTGTTGCCAAATCCAATATGCAGATTTTGAAACGCTTGGGAGCTGAACTTTTTTTTGCAGGTCCTGAGGAATGGAGAAGTCAAGAGTTTGCAGACTATGGACAGTTTGTAACCATTGATGAAATCATTGATCAGGTGGATGTCATGATGTTTCTCCGTGTGCAACATGAACGCCATGATAGTGGTGCAGTATTTTCAAAAGAAGACTACCATGTCCAACATGGCTTGACTCAAGAACGTTACGATCGCTTGAAAGAAACAGCAATTCTTATGCACCCAGCTCCAGTCAATCGCGATGTGGAAATCGCAGATCACTTGGTTGAAGCACCAAAATCACGGATTGTCCAACAAATGACCAATGGTGTCTTTGTTCGAATGGCAATCTTAGAATCCGTACTGGCGAGTAGAAACGCCAACTAAAACACAAGACGTTAAAAGACGCCAGTGAGCGTCCACGAGAGGTGAGAATATGACAAAAAGACTTCTAGTATTAGAAGATGGCACAGTTTTTGAAGGCAAGGCCTTCGGAGCAGATATTGATGTAACAGGCGAAATCGTCTTTAATACAGGGATGACCGGCTACCAAGAATCCATTACAGACCAGTCTTATAATGGACAAATCTTGACCTTTACCTATCCTTTGGTGGGGAATTATGGAATAAATCGTGATGATTACGAATCCATTATTCCAACTTGTAAGGGAGTTGTTGTTTTCGAAGAAGCACGCAGAGCAAGCAATTGGCGCAACCAAATGACCTTGGATGAATTTTTGAAAGCCAAGAAAATTCCTGGTATTTCAGGGATTGATACGCGTGCACTTACCAAGATTATCCGTAAGCATGGTACTATGCGTGCAACCTTGACCCATGTTGGGGACAGTATGGATCATGTGACGGACCAGCTCCAAGCAACAGTTTTGCCGACAGACAATATTAAGCAGGTTTCTACTAAAACATCTTATCCAGCTCCAGGAGTTGGTTTGAGCGTGGTATTAGTGGACTTTGGTCTCAAGCACTCAATCCTACGTGAACTTTCTAAGCGCAACTGTAATGTGACCGTGGTTCCATACACGACAACTGCAGAAGAAATTCTTCATCTTAATCCTGACGGAGTTATGTTGTCAAATGGGCCAGGTAACCCAGAAGACGTTCCACAAGCACTCGACATGATTCGCGGTGTGCAAGGGAAAATTCCAATCTTTGGTATTTGTATGGGGCACCAACTTTTCGCTATGGCAAATGGGGCTAAGACTTACAAGATGAAATTTGGACACCGTGGATTCAACCATGCGGTACGCGAAATTGCAACAGGACGAGTAGACTTTACCAGCCAGAACCACGGTTATGCAGTTAGCCGTGAGGATTTGCCAGAGCACTTGATCATTACCCACGAAGAAATCAATGACAAGTCAGTTGAAGGTGTGCGTCACAGATACCAACCTGCTTTCTCTGTCCAATACCACCCAGACGCAGCCCCTGGTCCACACGATGCAAGCTACTTATTTGACGAGTTTATAGAGATGATGGAAGCATTTAAACAATCAAATTAATAACGAGTAAAAGCTTGTCGAAGAATTTATGTAACTGAACACGGACGGAAAGCTCGGAATTTAGAGAAACCAATTTGGATTGTCAATCCTTCCTTGGTTTCCTAAAATTCAATCGCTTTCTATTCGTCCTTTGTATCTTTATTTAATGTCGCTCTGTGAGGCGACGAATAGAAAGGAGAAGGGTGCTCCGTATTTGCTGAACTGAATACGGGCTACGGACGGTGCTAAAAAGATAGTTATTCCTAGAACTGACAGTTCTAGGAATAACTCCTATTTTAGCTTTGTCCACTTGACGCCCTTAATATCTTATATATGCCTAAACGTACTGATATTCAAAAAATTATGGTGATTGGTTCTGGTCCGATTATTATTGGTCAGGCTGCTGAGT
>CAKQBM010000039.1 GCA_934216185.1 uncultured Streptococcus sp.
ATAAGAAAACGAGCATCTCCAACTACGGAAATGCTCGTTTTTTTGATAGTTAGAAGCGAGTTTTTGCCCAGCCTCTTTTGAATGCAGTAATGCAGTGAACCGAAACACAAATAGGTAAATTTGGACCTTATACTCTTCGAAAATCAAATTCAAACCACGTCAGCATCGCCTTACCGTATATAGGTTACTGACTTCGTCAGTTCTATCTACAACCTCAAAGCAGTGCTTTGAGCAGCCTACGGCTAGCTTCCTAGTTTGCTCTTTGATTTTCATTGAGTATTAGAACTGGTGATTAACAATTATGCATAAATGTCTATAGATTCACTCAGAACTGACCATACTAGTCTACCCCCTTTAGAGCACTAATCATGTCAATCTTTCTCATACGAAGACTAATAAAATAAGCAGTCCCTAAAGATGTAAACCAAACCAATAACGTAGCAGAAGCAAGGACATACATACTGACATAAGCGGTATACTCAATTCGAATCGTCGAAAATGTTGCTACATATTCTTTCAAAAACCATATGCCTAAAGGAATTCCTACTAGCCAACCAATAAAGGTAGTTAGTATAGTTTCAAAAAGAGTTACCATCTGTAGATATTGATTAGAAAATCCTAATACTTGTAATGTAGCATAGTCTCTCATTCTCTCTACAAAGTTTAAAGAGCCCAGATTATAGAGAACAATAATAACAAGTAATAAGGCAAAGCCAATAATCATTAGAAATACACTCATCAAACTAGATACAAAATCATAGGCATTTTTTTCTTGGCTCCCTTTTTCAATGACAGATAGAACACCCTTGTCTTGCTTAATAGTATCTTGGTCCACCTCTGACCCAACTAATAAAGTATGTGGAGTAAAATCTCCCCCTGCTTTTTCAAAGACTCTAGCATGAAGATAAGCCCCTTGATTGGTTTCACTTGTGACAATCCCTTTTACTTCAAACTTGTAAGTATGACCATCTTGATAGGGAGTCACATTTAAAAAATCTCCGACTTTAATACCTGCTAAACGGGCAAATGATCTAGTTACATACAAACCATCATCTTTCAAAGAATCAGCACTCTCTGTTTTTGCTTGGATCATATCTCCATCATCAAATATAATCAATAAACGGTTGTAGCCATCATCTGGATTAAAATGTGCCTGTGAAATTTGTACACCTTGCCCACCATATCTAGACTTAGAAGATGTATAATCCGCTACGGTCAGTCGTTTTGAATAAGAAAAATCTTCATTGTATGCCTTATCAACAAGATGATTCATGGACACAGGCATACCAATTCCAGCAATCAGTAACATCATACTTCCTGCAACTCCCACGATTCCCATCAAAACTCGAATACGATTAAACGAGGCATCACGAATTGCCCATCTAGAAGGATAAGAAATTCGTTGCCAGATAGAGGAAAATCTTTCCACAAAAACAGATTTAGCAACTTTTTCTTTACCTCTTAAAAATATTGCTGGTAAGCCTCTAGCTGACTCTCTAGAAGCTAAATAGGCAGCTAAAACACAAATAATAATGACCACAATACCAATGACTATTGATGAAGATGAATAAGAGATTTGCCAATTTGGAAGTGTAAACATTGACTTTTGAGTTTCTAGTACAAACCATGACATCAAGGGAGAAATAGCAAAGCCTGCTAAACTTCCTAATAAACTTACTACTAAGCCAAATAAAATATAGTGTAAACTGATAGCCTGATTTGAAAAGCCTAAAGCCTTTAATACAGCAATCTCTTTTGTTTGGCCATCAATTAAACGCTGAATGGTTGTAAACATAGCCAAAATAGCTAACAAAATAAAGATAAAAGAAAATAAGTAAGATAAGTTTCTAATTTGCCCAACTCGATCGGTAGCTTCTGATATTTCAGTTAAACTTTTTTGATCTTGATAAGAAACTAAATCGCCCCCAAAAATAGACTCTAAATCTCCTCGCAAATCTACCTTAGAACCATAAATTTCTAAGGCATTATCTGACGATAAACCCAGAATTCCTTTTGCAATTTCATTATCTGCAATATAACCATAGGCATCATTGTCAGGATTTGGAGCGATATATTCCATGCTACCTGTGAAATAAATCTTATCTGTGGCCTGAACAAATCCTACAATTTCTAAATCTATCTGTTTCCCCCTTGATGAAATAGAAATTGAATCTCCAATCTGTAAATGATTCTTCTTCGCATAATTCCCATCAATCCAAATCGAATCTTGTTTTCCTTCAGAAAAAGGACTTCCTTCTGTTACTGTAACCAGTTGATTATCTGTAATCGTTTCAAGATTGATTCGTCCGTCAGTCTTGTCTAAACGAACAATATTAGCAAAGCCTTTCTTTTTACTGATAACTTTTTCAACAGAAGATAATTGTTCAACCTGCTTGATTTTTGATTCATCAATTTGTCTCGCTTGAACCCAAACAACAGGAAGTTCAGATTGTTTCAAATAACTCTCTAGACTCTTTTCAAGTCCATGCCAAGCTCCTTGTAGCCCTACAAAGATTAATACACTTAATAGAGACATCAGAAAAACAGAGAAAAATTGTTGCCAATTTTGCCGAAGATCTCTTAATAATTTTATATGAAGATACCTCATCCCAGCACCTCTTCATTATTCTCTATTTTTTCAATACTTCCATCTTTCAAATATATAACTCGATCTGCAAATTTAGCAAACTCTCTATTATGTGTAACCATTACAACTGCAGCATTCCCATTTCTAGAAACTTCCTTCAATAAAGTTAAAATACTATCACCTGTCTTTGAATCTAACGCTCCTGTAGGTTCATCACACAATAATAGACTAGGCTCTTTAGCCAATGCCCTTGCAATTGATACACGTTGCATTTCACCTCCAGAAAGTTGATTAGGAAAATTATTTTTTCTATGAAGTAAACCAACTTGATCTAAATACATATCAATTTCTTTATTGTTTTTCACTAAATTTGCTGCAATACCTATATTCTCCTTGGCTGTTAAACTTGGAACTAAATTATAAAATTGAAAAACAAAACCAATTTTATCTTTTCGATAAGCAGATAATTCCTTGTCCGTAAACTTTGTTACTAGTTCCTCATCAAATACAAAGGTTCCCGATGTCGCACGATCCATCCCACCAAGTAAATTTAGTAACGTACTTTTCCCTGAACCTGATGGACCTAAAATAACTGTAAATTTCCCTTTCTCAATAGAAAAACTAACTTGATCTAAAGCACGAACTTCTTGCTCTCCTACCTTATAAATCTTACTAATATTTTGAAACTGAATCATACATACTCCTAATATCTTGTCATAAATTTTATTTTTTCCTTTAATGTAGGCTCTTCATACTGTTCTATGATACGTTTAGATACTGCTTCCCTGTTTTCTCGTATAACCTTTTCGGCTAAGGAAATAGCCTCATCTACTGGAACAACTATTGGCAACTCATAATGTTGAATGATCTGATTTAACCGTTCTTTCTGACTACCTTTGACACAATAAGGTGTCAGACCCAAATTCCTATAAGCTTCATATAATTCCTCATCTGATAAATTTCGATACTCTTCAGATACTGGTCTATGCCCATCTGGATCCATTGCAAACTCTACTGGTAAATGAACAACATCTGTATACCACAATTTCGCATGATTCTTAGAGACAACCCCATAGGCAGTCAAATATTTTTTGAAAAATCGTCGACCTGGAATACCTAAAATAGATTTCATCAATCGATGAATAAATGCTGATCCTGGGTTAATTCCTACCCTCATTCGAACAGTCCCGTAAATCCATTCATTCAATACTGAACCATCTGATAGAAAACTTCCATGTTCCTTGTATAAAATTCCTTCTGTACGAATTCTCTCCTCAAAACGCTTTAGCCCTAGTGCCATTAATTCAGTTGATGACATATCCTGAAATCTTCTGCCAGGATATAAATCTGTCAAAATTTCCCTCGCAGATAAAGCGTCAATTAAGGGAAGTCCCGTTGCAATCGAAAGAGCTGTAGCAGTTGTTGTCTTACCTGTAGAATAAGTTCCTGATATGACTAACCTTAATTCTCTATTTCCCATCACTGTCCCCCTCCATCAGGTAATTTTTGAGCTATTTTACTTTTAAAAACTACCTTATGATCTATATCATATCCGGACATTTCGTAGACTTTCCAATGCTCTTCTCTAATTTTTAATAATCTATTTTTTGAAACACTACCACTAAGCTCTACTACTCCGTTCAAAATTGGTGAATTCAAGTCTGCACTCACTTGCTTCATCCACATGGTATTGCTCTCTTCTCGAGATATCTCTTCTATATGGTAGGCTAACATCTCTGCCATTTGAGAAAAAATAATCAGAAGTTCTAACAAACTATAATAATTCTTTTCTAGACTACCTACACCACTATATTCAATATCTTTGATCAATACTTGCTCTGCTTTACAAGATATACTACTATCTGAAAACTCAACATCGTATATATCATGTTGTCTATCTCTTAAATGCGTTGATAAAAAATCTCTACCTTGTTCTCCTATAGCAGCTACATTTTCCATACAGTCTAATAATTGATATCCTAAACAAACTTTCATATCCATTACCAAGCAATCAAATTCAATCACTTGGTTCGTCATTTTGAAATTTTGTAATTCTAATTTTAAATTTACCAATTCTTCTATAGCTTTTATTCCTGACTTTATCTCAAAACGGCTTAACCTATACTGATTTAAGCTCACTCCCATTCTTTTCAGTATTTCACTTCCAAATAAATGAGCTAATACTATTCCATCTAATGTACTCAGGTGCTGCTGTATGATTTCAGATTGTCTACTAGACCACAAACCTTCTTGATGAAGAGACCCAACCCCTTCTAAAATATTTTTCAACTTAACTTCATAAGTCGTCCTCTTATGCCCTCTACCAAAATAACGATTTTTATTGTCTCCAAGTAAGTAGTCTACTGTTAGCATGTCCTTCTCCAATCTTTTAAACTGACTCTATCTTAAACAAAAAAAGACAAGAAAGAATCCGTAATTTACGAAAACCTTCTTGCCTTTTTAGGATAAATTATAAAGATACTAGATTTAATCGAATAGCCTCACGTACAGCTCCAACTCTACTCGTAACTCCCAACTTTGAACAAATATTTGAAACATGGGTATCCACTGTTCTCCTGCTGACAAATAAACTATTTGCTATCTTTTCATTAGAATATTCTTTTACAATAAGTTCCAATACACTTAACTCCGTATCTGTCAATAGATTATTTTCTTGCTTTTCTAACAAACCATCTGGAATAACGTGATTTCCCTTATAAACAGCATAAATTGCACTTTTAACATCCAAATAAGAACTTTCTTTGGGTAAAAAAGCTTGAATCCCAAAATCCATCGCTCTCTTATGTAACAAAGTGTCATAAAATCCTGATAAAAGAACTATCTTGGGAACTGTATGCAGAAATCTATTTATTTGACTAATAACATCAAATGCCGTTACTCCTTTCAACATAAAATCCATAACTAGCACATCTACCTTTTCATTCTTAAGACAGAGAAGTAAATCTGCTACTTCTGTATAGGACCCAACAATTTTAAAATCATCTTCCTTTAAAAAATAGTTCTCCAATCCTTGTAATACTAAACTGTGATCATCAATCAAAACCAAACGAATCATTTTTCTTCCCTTCTATAGGTATTCGTATCTTCACACTTGTAGGTTCTATATTTATCTGAACAGTTCCCCCTAATAAATGAACCTTCTCTACAATTCTATTTAAACCAAAATGATGTTCATTAGACTGATAGTTTCCCTTAAAAATACCATCATCTATAACTTCAATTGATAAAATCTTTTCTTTTGTAGATAAATCTACAGTAATTTCTCTAGCATTCCCATGAAGAATACTATTATTTACTAGTTCTTTAACTGTCCTTAATACAAACGTGCCCACTTTATCATTAACTTTTTCTTCATCTATTGAAAAAGTTGTCATAATCGAAACAGTTTCCATCTTCATGAATTGGTTTAATATGCTAGTAATAGATTCTTTCAGTCCTAATTCATGCACCATTAAAGGATAGATATTAGAACATAAATCTCTTAATTCAAAGACAATATCATCCAACATCTCTAATAAAGCTACCCTATTAATTTGTTCACTAATTTCTAACTGCTTTTTATAATAAATAACCTTCTGAATTGTAGTATCATGTATAAACGTTGCAATTTCTTCCCTCTCCAATTCAGTAGCTACAAAAGTATGAAAACTACTAAAGATTCCCTCCATTTTATGGCTAATCAACATCATTTTCCTTATTTCAGGTAACAAAGCTAGCGAAAAAAGAAAAGTGTAAAGAACGAAAAAAATTGGAGAAAATTCCCTTAATAACAGACTAAAAAGGATAATTAGACTAGTGAAAAAAACGGCAAATATCAAGTTATATATGAATGGATTCCACTTCCAAGTAACATATATCAGTCGCTCTAGTATCAAGTTATTTACAATTGAGAACAAAATAAGCAACAATAGAGGAATACTATAAATAAACGAAACTTCCTTACCAATCGGAAAAATATATCCAAAAAATAAAGGAAATAAGGCCAGAACTGCTAAAAATAAGGTATGAATTGGCAACATTTCTCTCCTCTGAGAGTAATTTATAAGCATCTTTAACAGTAGGATAACTAAAAAGAAAAATACTAAATAAAATACCCCCCTAGAAAAAAAGATGGTCAAAAAATCAATGGGATGCATAAGATTATAGACATACAAAAGTTGAGTGATGAGTGAATAGCCCAGTATAATACGAGAAAAGTTAGAAATGGTTGAACCTTTTATCTTTAAGACTAACACTCTAATGAAGATATCCATGAATAATGGAAATAAAGTCAAGTATGAAATGAATAGACTACGACCAAATACATCTCCTATACTTGATGGAATAATCGATAATAACATCAGACTAGTATAAATAATAAAATAAAAATATCGTTTCCCAGTTTTTCCTCTACTTCTACCTTTTATGTATAAGCGAAATAACAGTAGAATCAGAAAAGCAATGATTGATAAAACAAGAAAGATAATTTGGCTTGATTTCCCAGATTCTATTATTAAAGTCTTTGAAATTCCTCTATCTAACACTGTCACAGAATGAAGCGGTTCAACAATTAAAAATCGAGATAATAAGAAATTACTATCCGGATTCTGACCGTCTATTTGTATAATAGATGACCCTACTATCTCTTGATGATTTGCAAAACTTCCCAGATTATGGACTTGTCTAACTATCCACTCATTATCATATTTATCTGCGGTGATTCCACTATACGTTCGGTTAAATATTGAAAACGAAAAATAAAGAAAGACAATAAATAACAAAATCAAAGAAAATCGAAACATTTTTGACTTCATTGTTTGTAGCACTCCATATTTCACTTGATATTGATGTTTATTCTACCATTTTTTCATTCAATAAGACAGGTTTTATAGTTAAATTTATTCTTTTTTCTTTCGATATATAACTGATACAATCTTCTACCATGGGAAATCCTTACCTCTTCAACCAGATCAACCACTACTTTGAAACAGGAGAAATCCTCCCTGATTTGACTTTTGAAGACAAGATGAAGATCGCCTACAAACACTTGAAACGCTTGATTAACCTCAAAGGGGAAAATGTCGCAGTTCGTGAGTTCCGTGGCCTCGCTCCTCACTACCTCCGTGGAACATCTGGCGCTGCCAAACTCCGTGGAGCTATTTCACAAGCTAGCACCCTAGCAGAGATTGAAGCTCTATTGCAACTAGACAAAGCATAGTCTCACACCTACAACTCACAAAAACGGCAAAGCTCAAAAATGAACTGCATCCCAAAAGTTAGACAGAAAAATCTAACTTTTGGGGTCAGTACAAAATGAGTCTTGCCGTTTTTTATATGTTTTCATCTTGTAAATCCAATTGCTTCACTCTAGCTATGTAGTAGGACATAATCAAAAACAAATTGAGGCTGACAATCCATATAGACCATTCATGAAGAAAATGCATCAATACAGCCAAGCTGATTGCGCCCACTATGAAACTTCCCACAACAATCCCATAGTTTAAGGCCTGACGACGGTATTCTTGGATATTTCCTTCTCTTCTAGCAATGCGATACAAAGCGGTCAACATCTTTCGGTAATTTCCAGACGTCATAAAAATGACATAGGGATGATCTTCAATCAAACTGCCCGTAAATGTTAGCATCATCATTCCTGTTCCAAAAGCGATGAAAGAAACTTCTAATAGAGGAAATCGTGAAAAGAAAGGTAGAATAAGAGTTCCAATAAATAAAGGGAGTAGCATCTTAACCCGCCAGTAGGCCGTTTTACGGTATTCTTTCATATGCAATGCAAACAGAAATCCTAGAGAAAAGAAAATAATGGAGCAGAATCGTAGCATCGTATTGATGACATTTGAGTCGTGCCAATCAGATATCAGTAGGAGAATATTCCCTGTCTGTGTCGCTACCAAACTATGGTATTGAATATGGCAAAATACATCCAAAGAACCACCTACAAATCCAAGAAATACTCCCATCAGTCGTGTGTTTTGAGGTAAGATTAATTTATCCGCCATGTATTATCACTCGTTTTCCTTTGATTTTTTTATTATACCACTTTCTCTTGGAGAAACTAAGTGAAAAACAGTTTACTCACTCTTTTACAGAACGATTTCTAGTAAAAGTTGAAACACCAAATTTTATTATTGAATCAAGGCAACGCTTGAAACTTTACCATCCGCACCTGTTGTAATTTGGATGATTTTTCCTCCTCCGATTTTGGCATTATACTTGCCATCATCAAGAGTGTAAGAGTAGCCTCTAATAGAGTAGTTTTCCTTCTTTCCATCTGCAGTTTCTACTGTAAATTGACTCCCTGATGAAACCGTAATAGTTTCGCCATTTGCTCCCTTCCAGTTGCCTGCAGCTGCTGAGAAATCACCATCGACCATGGTTAAAACACCCTTGTAGCGTTTGTTGTGTTCTGCTTGCTTGTCTCGCAGTTTGCGGTCAGTTGTTGAATCATAGTCTGACTGGTTAGACTGGGCTTGAGAACCTTGCTGAGTTGAAGGTGCCTGAGATGGGGCTTGTTGACTAGGAGCTGCTTGTTCTTGTTTTGATTCAGGTGCTGGTTTCGCTTGTGACTGACCAGAAGACGCCTGGGCCTTTTCAGATGAAGCTGAGTTTGAAGATTTCTGTGTCTTGCTGTCTTTGCTAGAAGAAGCTGCTTTAGAACTTGATGATTGGCTTGTCTTAGCAGAACTGCTTGCTTGAGTTGTTTCCTTTTTATTTCCACAAGCTCCTAATAGCAAGGTAGAAGCCAATACAGTCGCTGCCATCAATTTGATATAGGTTTTCTTTTTCATTTTTTACTCCTTTGTAACGTTTTTGAAATATTAAGAAATCTTTTTGTAATATAATTGTAACATAGGGTTTTGAATCTGTCAACTATTTAGAGAACCTATTTTAAAAATTGTTCCCTCCACTATTTCAATTCGTAATCGAAACGAAAAATAGAAAATTTTTTAGATTAGAGTCCTATTTTTTACATCGCTCCTATATAATCGCTTGCATCTTTTTTAGATAAAGGGCTTCAATACTATTGAAATAGGATAAAAGCATCTAATAACAGCAAATAAAGAAGTCAGGAACTTTTCCCGACCTCACCTTTTATTTCAATTGATAGGTTTTTCTTGGTTTCTTTTTGGGTACTCGTTTGAGTCCGACTTCTTCTACATATTCGCCGTATTTTACGAGAAAGTTATTGCTGACGATGGGGCGACCGGGGTTGATGAGATTGACCAGTTCAGTCCCTTCATAGACAGTGAACTCCTCCTCCAGCAGATAGAGGAAGGTCGGATTCCAGTCGAGACGGCCTTGGATTCGTTTGATGGATTCTTGGATAATGGCATAATGGTCAAAAGCGAAGGCTTGCTCCTCCAGTTCCACTCCCTCTAGGAAACATTTGCCTGTCTGAAAATCGACATCTACGAAAACGACATCCTTGGCATCGTCACCTGCTTGAACCAGTTCTAATGCACGACTAGGCAGATAAACCAAATGAGCAATGGTCACCGTCCAGCCCCGTGGATCACGCCCGGGAGTCGATACAGTCATCAATTGCTCGATTTTTTCCAAAGGAAGATCGAGATTGACTTCTTCTCTCACCTCACGCTGACAGGCATGCGCAGCATCTTCTCCCTTATCCATAAAGCCTCCAACCAAGGCCAAACAGTTTTGATAAGGGTGAGCCTTGCGACGGATTAGCAAGAGCTTGATTTTCCCTTCGACAAAGCAGTAGGCCACCATATCCACTGTCACACTTGGTTTTTCGTATTGAGGAAGTTCTTGCTCAAAGTACCAGTCTAAAAACTCCTCCTGACTGGCATGAATTTCAAAATATTCTTTTTCCGTCATCCCTGCTGGAATCATCGTGTCATTCATGTTAGGCCTCCTTACGAACTGCCTTGGTCCATTGGTACCAACCTACTAGACTATTGAGAGTGTAAACCCAGTACATCCCTTGGATGTGGATATTTTCACCCCACCAGAGGTAAATACTAAAGAGATTGGTTGCAATCCAGAAAATCCATTGCTCACGATAGAGACGTGTCATCAAGAGCTGACCGACACCATTGGTCGCATCGGTAACACTATCACGGAAAGGGCGAGCACTATGGATACTTTGGTATGCTAAGCCCATACCAATCCAAATGATAGCAGTCAAGGCCAAGTACTTGAGCCAGTCAATCACAGATAATTTCTTAGCTTCAAAATGGGATTCTTCTGGTTTTTCCTGGTCATTGATACGATTGGATAACCAAGCATAGAGGCCAATCGGCTGCATGACAAAGAAGTAAACAGTCGTCAAAACTTCGCCATAAAAAGTCGCATTCATAGCCAAGATCAAGTAGATTGCTGAGTTAATAGCCCCAAAGAGATAATTGCTTGCACGCCCTTCTGCTACCAAGATAACACAGACAATCCCAGTCCAAGAGGCAAACAAGCTCATCCAGTCATGACTTTCTGTATTTTGCGTAAATTCCAAGATCAAGGGAACACTTGACAAGGCGATGAGATACAACCACTGGAAGAGGCTACGGCCTACAAAGAGATCTTTCCAGAGCAGACGCATGATCCCTGCAAAACCGATCTTGTGGGCTTCTGAATGGACATTTTTAAAGTTCTCGATAAATTGTGTGATTTTTTTAGTTAGTTTTTTCATATTTTTCTCCTAATCTGCTTGGTAAATGGCATCAATAGCCACTTTTGCTGCTTCATAATTTCCTAGATAATCCTCTGCTAGATAAACTAGTGGAATGTTTGCTAAGTAGCGCTCCCTCATCTGATCCAAATGCTGGGAAAAACTATGACGAATATGGTCTTCTGCCATAGTCATATCTCTAAATCCGTCATTGACATAGGAGCCGACAGGCTGCACAAAGAGAATCAAGTCCCATTTTTCCTTGGCCAAGATCGAAACAAAGAGATTGTCAAAGGTTTCCCCTGATAAGTCCCCTTGATCCTCAGTCTCCATGTAATAATCATAGTAGCCCTTGGTTACTAAGGAGTTGGTATCGGCTATCACTAGACCTCGATTGGCATTGCTATCGATTAACTTGGAGGTCTGGTCATACTGCCCCAACAGGAGGTAATAGTAATCCTTTGGAGTCAATTCATCGTCGCGGACATTGTTTTTGATCTGATACTCTCGAGCGTATTCCAGACTGACGGGTGCATCATAATATCTGGCCAAATCCTTGGCTAGAGTAGTCTTCCCATTGCTGGCACTTCCCATAATCAACACTTTCTTGGTAAACTGACGTCGGAAAGGTTGAGCGATGTATTTCCAATATTTGCTTGGATTTTCTCGAATCATAGTTGCTGAAATACCAAATTTTCTTTCTTGCAAAACAGTCTCAAAGCCACGATTAGATAATTCCTGTTGGTAGTCTACCTCTCCCACAAAGAAGATTAGTTCTTGATGGTTTTCATCATAGGAAATCTCTGCTAACATCTGATTCAACCACTCCTGCCAGCCCATAGGGTAACGGGGAAGGTTGGTTTCATCTAACTTGCAGACAGAGGTTAACTCATCATCCCGAAAAGCCTCTCGAATATAACGAAATCTTTTTTGAAGCGTTAAACCTACCTGCTCCCCTCGGTCTCCCTCATAGCCTGAAACGACTACCCAGACCTGATTACACTGACGCTTCGCTCGCTGAATCAGATCGATATGCCCCTGATGGAGAGGGGCAAAGGTTCCAAATACCACTGCTGTTTTCTTTTTCATAAACGTATAACCTTTTTATATTTTTTGATATTTTCATGATATGTGTTTTTATTATAAACTATATTTTTGTTTTGTCAATAGTTTTTTATCATTTTTTATAAAAACGTTACGAAAAAGAGAATCAAGATTGCTCCTGATTCTCTTTTTTTATGCAATATCAAATTTTAACTGGCCTGCTTTGACACCAATCTTAAGTGTACTACCTGCCACTAATTCTCCCTTGAGAAGAAGTTCTGCCAACTTGTCTTCCACTTCTGTTTGCAGGGTTCTGCGAAGTGGACGAGCTCCCATCTCTAGGTCATATCCTTGATTTGCCAGCAATTTCAGTGCGGAAGCTTGTAATTTCAAATCAATACCTTTTTCAGCCAAACTTGCTACTAAAGGTTTGACCATAATCTTCACCACTTCCTGCATATGGTCACTAGACAGGCTATGGAAGACCACCTTTTCATCAATACGGTTGATAAACTCAGGTCTATAAGCCTTTTTCAACTCTTCAAACATACGTTTTTCCATATTTTCCTGGTCAAAACGAATGTCCTTAGCTCCAAAACCAACAGTCTTATCATCACGAAGGGCTGTCGCACCCAAGTTTGACGTCATGATGATAATAGTATTTGAAAAGTCAACCTTGCGTCCCTTACTATCTGTCAAAACACCATCGTCTAGAACCTGCAAGAGGACATTAAAGATATCTGGGTGGGCCTTCTCTACCTCATCAAAGAGGAGAACAGAATAGGGTTTGTTGCGAACCTTCTCGGTCAACTCCCCACCTTCTTCATACCCCACATAGCCTGGAGGAGCTCCGTTGAGACGGCTGGCTGCGAATTTTTCCATATACTCACTCATATCAAAGCGGATAAGAGCAGATTCGTCATCAAAGAGAACTTCTGCCAAAGCCTTGGCCAATTCGGTCTTACCGACACCTGTGGGTCCTAGGAACATAAAGGAACCAATCGGACGCTTGTGACTGCGAATTCCTGACTGGTTGCGGCGAATGGCACGACTAATACTTGAAACAGCTTGATCTTGGCCGATGACACGTTTGTGCAGTTCAGCTTCCAAGTTCAAATATTTCTTAGCATCTGTTTGCGTCAGTTTTTGAACTGGAATACCTGACAAGCGACTCAAGGTAGTCAAAATATCAGACTCTGTCACCAAGTCTTTATA
>CAKQBM010000040.1 GCA_934216185.1 uncultured Streptococcus sp.
GTTTCAGGAACAAAAAGTGGATCTTGTAAGATTTTCTTCCAAACAATATTGTCAAAACCGTCCACAAAGCCCGCATTAAGGAGACTCTTGGTGTGAATAATCCCAATCACATTGTCCTTATCCCCATCATAGACAGGGATACGAGAATAATTTTGTTTTAAAATACTTTGGATAATGGTTTGACTATCATCCTGAATATCGACCATAAAGGCATCCGTTCGAGGAACCATGACTTCTCTAGCCATTAATTCGTCCAGTGAAAAGATTCCTTGTAACATTTCAATTTCGTCAGCATCTAGTGTTTCTTCACTATTGGTCAGCATGTACTCAATTTCATCACGGGTCATTTTTTCGTCAGCATCGTCAAAGGTCATAGGAGTCAAGCGACTCAAGAGATTGGTAGATGCAGACAAGAGCCAAACAAAGGGACTAACTAGTTTCCCAAGCCCAATGATAACTGGCGCTGTACGAATCGCCAAGGCATCCTTTAGATTAAGAGCGATTCTCTTAGGATACAATTCCCCAAAAACGATGGAAATATAAGTCAAAAATGCTAAAGATAGAAAACTTGCAATGGCATAAGCTGTTTCGCCATTCCCAAGCCAAGATGCAATCACACGTCCTAGAGTATCAGCTAAACTCGCCCCTGATAAAATCGTAATCAGGGTAATCCCTACTTGAATGGTTGATAAAAAGTGATTAGGATTTTCTAGTACCTTCAGCAGACGAATATAGCGTCTATCTCCTTCTTCTGCCTTTTGTTCAACCCGCGCACGGTTAAGTGAAACCATGGCCATTTCTGTGGCTGAGAAAAAGGCATTTAACACCGTCAAAATAAACAATAAAACAAATTGTAGCAACAAATTCTGACTACTTGGGTCTTCCATAGTTCTTCTCCTAAAATAGTATCTTGTCACTTATTATATCACAAAAATTAGCTCAGTACATATTATTTTTCTCAGTGTCTATTCTAGTTCTACTTAAATTGTCCAAACAAGAACTCCTATATCTACAAGTGACATAGGAGTTTATCTTATCTTTTACTGAGTAACAGTGACTTCTCCAGTTCGGTAATACAGTTGAAGTCCCTTTTGAACATTGGGAACTAGAACATTGAATTCCAATTCTCCGTCTGAAGACTTGGCTTCAATCTGTGAAACTGAAGGAACTAAATCCTCGTTTGAAGCATAATAAAGAGTTACACGGTAACGGACACGCTTGTTTTGGTCCAAGGCTTTACGCACCATACTTTCATAGTAGTTTTGACCAGTCGAATCCTCGTCCTGTGCCTGATTTGCCCAGGCTGTCTGAACAGCAATGTTTTTAGGATTGCTTGTTGAGGCATCAAAACCATCCAATCCACCGATTAAGGCATAACCTAACAAGTGACCTCTATCGACTGCATGAGTATAAGTCCCCTTTAGATTCTTAACCTGATGCCAGCCTGGAGGAGTCCATGAAGTCGAACCATTCCCAGTTTCTTCACGATTCTTGTACTGACGAGTAGCCTTAGACAAGAGCGCATTAGCTACGGTTGGTACCGTTTCCTTGCCCACTGTCTTTGTTTTATTATCAGCGTAGGGCTTACTTGAAACCTTGGCATCTAGATTGGTTTTATTGCCATTGACGATAAAAGCACCTGAGCCATTCCACTCCAGACTCCCTTTTATTTGACTCTTGACTGCATCTGTTAAGACACTTTCTGCCAATGCTTGACTAGGAGCTTCAGACGCTTGTTTTTTCTGACTAAGCTTAGTTTTGGGACTATTAGGTGTCGACTGCATCTGCTTGATATAGTAGCTCCCTGCAGATAAAAGCAATAACACTAGCAGTCCGATTAGTGTCTGTCTTGTTTTTTTGTTCATATTTCTCCTTATCTCTAGAAAAAGGCTGGTCTCCCAGCCTAATTTCCTGTAAATTTATGAATCAATTCCTGCCATTTTGCTGGAGACAGGATAGCCCATGGGTCTTGACCCTTGCCCAAGATTCCATAACCGACCATTAAGCCGATTCCTAGGGCTAAAGTACCTAAAATCAGTACTAGGATGACTAAAAGTAAACGCTTGACTACGTAACCTGATTTCTTATTCATCTTCATCACTTGCCTCAATCCGCTGAATCTTAGCACCCAGCTGCGCTAACTTCTCATGGAAACGGTAGTAACCTCTATCCAAGTGAACCAATTTACCGACCACAGTTTCTCCTTGCGCTACCAAACCTGTCAAAATCAAGGCTGCGCTGGCACGAAGGTCAGTTGAAAGAACTTCTGCTCCCTGCAAAGGCTGTCCACCAACAATACGAGCTGTGTCACGGATAATCTCAGAATGTAAGCCCATGCGGCGCATTTCTTCTAGATGTTGGAAACGATTTTCGAAAACCGTCTCCACCATAGTTGATTCGCCTTTTGCGACAGTCATCAAGGCTGTAAATTGAGCCTGCATATCTGTTGGAAATCCCGGATGGGGCAAGGTTTTCACATGGACAGCTTTTAGATTTTCTAGTTGAGAGCGAACGCGAATTCCTTCAGTCTCCTCTGTCACTTCCACTCCCATTTCAAGCAATTTGGCAATCAAGGGACGGTTGTGCTCCCAAACAGCATCTTTAATCAAGACATCACCACCAGTCATGGCAGCAGCCACCATAAAGGTTCCAGCTTCGATACGGTCTTGGACCACATTGTGAGTCGTACCGTGAAGTTTCTCAACACCAGTAATGGTAATGGTCTCTGTACCAGCCCCTTTGACCTTGGCTCCCATCTCATTTAGGAGAATAGCCAGGTCGACAATCTCAGGCTCACGCGCAGCATTCTCAATCACTGTCACACCATCAGCCAGCGTCGCTGCCATCATCAAGTTCTGAGTAGCACCAACACTTGGGAAATCCATATAGATATGAGCTCCATGTAAGCGATCAGCCTTGGCTTCGATGTAACCAGCTGTCTGGCTAATCTTAACCCCCATAGCTTCTAGACCTTTCAAATGAAGATCAATAGGACGGCTACCAATCGTACAACCACCTGGCATGGATACCTTAGCATGACCTACACGGGCAAGAATTGGCCCCAAGACAACGATAGATGCACGCATCTTGCTGACATACTTGTAAGGAGCTTCCTCAGTGATATCGCCAGTCGCGTCCACCTCAACAAGATGAGCTTCTTCATTAAAATCCACCTTGGCATTTAAACCACGAACCACCTGATTCATAGTGAAAACATCTGACAAGATAGGAACATTCTGCAAGACGGTCTTTCCTTCACTTGCTAGAATAGTCGCTGCCAACAAAGGCAAGACTGCATTCTTTGCTCCTTCAATCGTAACACTTCCTAGCAGACGATTATCGCCACCTTGAACCACAATTTTTTCCATACTTATTTCCTTTACATTTGATTTTATAATAATCCTCTAAGCGCTTCTTGCCACAACTGATACAGGCTGATAAAGAAAGAACTCATGATGTAGCCCATTACAATGCTGAAAAAGGCTACTAGCAAACGAACTTTTCCTGTATTCTCAGCTGTTACTTTTAAAACCTTTTCCCATCTAACAAGATCCTTTAAAAGGTAAAAACTCACATAAATAAAGAGCATGTGACTGCTTAGAGTGAATAATAATTGAACCATTTGACTATTATACCATCTTCTCTGTTTGTGCGCTAGTTTGGAAACTTCACTCAAAAACTAGGGATTGTTTTTCAAGTAATCAATTGCATCTTGTAGGGTTTTAACAGGCACGATTTTCATATCTGTCTTGATTGTTTTGGCTGCTTCTAGGGCTGTCTGGTAGTTGTTTTTGGCATCTGGATGCGCTTTTTGTTCTTCTTCGCTAACAGGGTTATCGGGAGCAAAGAAAATCGCGGCACCTTCTCTAGCCGAAGCTACAACTTTCTTATCAATACCTCCAATGTCACCCACATTACCATCTCGGTCAATGGTTCCTGTACCGGCAACGATACGACCATTACGAAGGCCAGGGTCAGCTATTTGAGTATAGATGGCCAGACTAAACATGAGACCTGCACTTGGACCACCGATACCAGCTGTTGAAAAGCGAATTGGGACATCACTGGTTACTTCTGTACGGTCAATCAAGCCGATTCCAATTCCATTTTTGCCATTTTCCAAGGTGATAATCTTACCTTCTGCAGACTTGGTTTGCCCATCCTCTTCATAGGTGACCTTGACGGAGTCCCCTAATTTTTGAGAATTGACATAATCAATCAAGTCTTTGGAACTGTCAAAGGTCTGATCATTGACTGCGGTAACTGTATCAGAGATGTTAAGAATCCCTTTAAAGGTCGAATTATCTGTCACAGTCAAAACATAAACCCCAAGATATTTTAGTTCAATATCCTTACCAGCTGTTTTTAGCCCTTGATATTTGGCCATATTTTGCGATGTTTGCATGTAGAATTGATTAATTCGCATAAATTCAACATCGGAAGAGCCACCTGTAGTCTCTTGGGCACTGCGAATATCTGTAAAAGGCGTCAACCAAGCATAAATCATATGAGCTAAAGTAGCATGCTGAACACCAACTGTAACGAATTGATAGGCCCCAGCCTCCTTATCTTCTGTGTCATTTACTTTAAGGACTTGGCGAATATCTTCCGAACCACCTGGAACTTCTATATAGTAGGGCAAGGGCACTACAAATGCCAAGAAAGTCACAATTAAGGCCGCAATGACATATAAGGGCCATCTAGTCTTTTTTTTCATTTCTTATTTCCTCCAAAATACTCTCGGGAACATAGCAGGTAATATCCTGACCAAACTTCAAAAGCTCTCTAACACCTGATGAACTAATATAGAGATGTTCAGGTCGGCTATGTAAATAAATGGTCTCTATATCAGGAGACAGCTGATGGTTGTAGTAATCAAAACTGGCTTCGTATTGCAAATCCGCTGCATTTCTCAAACCCCGCACTAGACAAGTAGCCCCCAGTCTTTTTGCAACATCAACCACCAATTCATCATGAGAAGACACAACTTCAACATTTTCTAAATGTTCCAAAGCCTTTTCTAGCCCCCGTTTACGATTTTCGATAGGAAGAAATCCTTGTTTGTGGGGATTAAAAAAAATACCCACATAGAGCTTATCAAAGAGTTTGCTAGCTCGTTCAATCATATCCAGATGCCCATTTGTCATCGGATCAAATGAGCCTGTGAATAAACCAATCTTATCTGACATAAACTGTCACCTTACTAATTCCATAAATTTTTTCCTTCCAGATGCCAAGACAGGCAATTTCTTCTGGAAGTTCCACGGCTTTATCCGTCTCACACACGACCATGACATCTTCAGAAAAAAGTTTTCTCTCAGCCATTTTTTCAATATCTGCTACGATTTGTTCCTTGGCATAGGGAGGGTCTAGGAAAATGAGGTCGAAAGACCCAGACACCTGTTCCAATGCTCTTTCTGCATCCATCTTGAGGAGCTGAAATTTTCCAACTTCCTTGGTCATCTGGATATTTTCAGCCACGATAGCCTGAGCCTTACGGTCTCGCTCCACCAACACAGCGCTGGACATGCCACGCGATACTGCCTCGATAGATAAACCACCACTACCTGCATAAAGGTCCAAGACCCGTCCCCCTTCAAAGTAGGGACCAATCATGTTAAAAATGGCTCCCCTAACCTTATCCGAAGTGGGTCTCGTCGTCTTGCCTTCTAATGTCTTGAGGGGACGTCCCCCATAGATTCCTGATACGATTTTCATACCGTTTATTATACCAAATTATAGGCGAAAAGAGAAAGAAGAGGCTGGCTAGTACTAAATTCGAGGATAAAATTCAGAAAATCTGTCTATAATAAAACGCATAACATCAAGCTTTACTACACCTGATATTATGCGTTTTTAGTGGTTATCTAAACAAAAATTAAAAAGATAAATAATAATACGATAGAGGTAACGCAACTCATAAAAATTTGCTTCACATTTACTAATTTCGTATCTTTCCCTTTTTCTATATATAATGGTAAGCGTGTGTTTACACTAAAGAAAATCAATACAGGAAATATATAAGCTAATAAATAGTTAAAATAAACACCTGACACTATCGATAGAAATAATAAATACGGTAAAAACACAAGCGAAAATACAATTGCAAATCTAATCAAATCTATACGAAATTTTAAAATCTTTTTAGGATGATAAAAAAAGTAATAACGACCTTCATGAACCATTAAAATACCATAATACACTAGATAGAGGAGGGATAAAACCGTAAAAGAAAAAACACTTACATCTTTAAAATCACCTTGACCTATATACGATATGATAGACAATGCATAAAAAGATAACAATTCCAAAGCTAACTTAGTCCTAACAACAGTCAAAAAAAATACTTTCACCATATTTTCACCCGACTAAATACAAGCACTAAACTATTGATTAAACACAAAGCGAGTAAGAGTACTAACATTAAACTTACAGAACTAGCTTCAATGATTTGATTTAAATAAAACGGCATCACTTTTCGTACATTCAGAGCTAAAAACAAAGCAAACCCTATACGAATCGTTAAATTAACAGTCTCCTGATATTTTTTCTTAAAAAAACAACCACCTAAGCTACTTACTAAACTAAAAATTTGGAGAAGAACCATATAAAATAGAAAGTATTTTTGTGATTTAAAGACTAAATCTAACGGAAATAGAAGCAACACCGACAATATACACAAAATTATATATTTCCTAAAAGTATAGTACTTCAACACTTCTACTCGAGAAAAATTATGGAAAAAGGATTGAAATTTTACAGCCAACTTGGACAATTCTTCTCTCTCTTTAGTAACTACAAAAATATTAGATAAAACAAGTAATAACGTCAACAATTGCATGCTATTTTCATATGGTAATATCTTAAAAAACAATATTTTTAATGAGAAAAATATAATTAAAAGAACCGCTATCAAACTCAAAATATTCCACAATCCATATATCCCGAACTTCTTTCGGAATAATTCTAATTTAAGTAAAAATAGTTTAGTCATAGAGCTGCTCCTCCAACTCACGAATAGAACCTGTATTGGCAAATGTTTTGGCAACTTCTCCATTCTTTAAGAGAATAAAACTATCACACAGATCGTTTAAAGTGTCCAAAATGTGAGAAGAAATTAGAATAGTTGTTTTACCTTTGAAAGTCTTCAAGATTGATTTAAGTTGTGTGATATATGTTACATCAATACTATTAAATGGTTCATCTAAGATAAGTAGACCAATATCGCGAATAAATAGATTAATCAGAGATAATTTTTTTCTCATTCCTTGAGACAATTCTTCAATCCTAGTATCTTCTTTCCCCTTCAAATTCAACTCACTGATCAATTGCTCAGCAGTTTTTATTCCCCCTGTATGATTTATAATTAAAGTTACAAACTCACTAACAGTCAAAAATGGATAAGGTTCTAAATCAGAAGGGATATATAAAATATTATCTACATCAAAATCCTCAACATCAAAAGTTTGATTTGCTTCATAATATCCTGACAGCATGTTCATTAAGGTTGTTTTACCAGCTCCATTTTCTCCTAAAAGACCAATAATTTCTCCTTCTGGTAATTTCAAGTCAGTAATCTGCAGTCTAAAATTAGAATAAGCATGAGCAATCTGGTTAATATACATATAATAGCATTTCCTTTCAAAAACGAAATAGGTGGGATTCAAGTGAATCCCACACTATCTTTCTACCATGAGAAGTGATCTCTAATCATACGATATGCTAAATCTCCAGCATTTATCAGTTCCCATTTATGAGCCCAAGCCCAACGAACTGCTTGAGAGCCATAACGTGCAGCAAAACTTAAAATTCTTCCCCACATCTTAAACTTTTCATTTCCATTTTTTTGTAACTCTTTGGTTACATTCTAATTATACAATATTTTATATCTATGTCAAGAGTTTTCTTCAAAAAAATAACATTTTTTTCAAAATATTGATTTATGTTCGCATTTGACTCATACCATCGAAGAAAATCATCGTAAAACACTATGTTTTTTAAAGCAAACACAAAAAATATGATTATGTAACTAATTTTTGATGAGAGATCTCTATTTATCTGCTAAAAAATAATGTATTTAACCCAAATCAACTAATTGATAACATAATTTCCAGCATTCTTTGAGATATTTCTTAAACAAGACTTATTGTGTTTGACATTTTGTTTGTTTTGTTGTATTATTTAATTAAGACATAAATAAGAAAAAAAGGAGAACAAGATGTCCTGGTCATTTGACAATAAAAAACCTATCTATTTACAAATTATGGAAAAAATCAAGTTTCAGATTATTTCCCATGAACTAGAAGCCAATCAACAACTTCCTACTGTTAGAGAACTAGCTAGCGAAATTGGGGTCAATACAAATACCATCCAAAGAGCCTTTTCAAACCTCGAACAAGAAGGATTTGTCTTTTGTAAGCGAACAGCTGGACGTTTTGTAACGGAAAATCAAGAACTCATCTCTAAATCTCGTAAACAACTAGCAGAAAAACAATTAAAGGACTTCATTTTCTCCATGGCTCACTTTGGTTATCAAGAAGAAGAATTACCAGCTATAATTAGCGATTATATTAAACGAATTGAAACTACCAATTATAATCAAGTGAAACCAACTAGAAACTCATTCTAAGGATAAAATTCAGAAAATCTGTCTATAATAAAACGCATAACATCAAGCTTTACTGAACTGATATTATGCGTTTTTATCATTTTGAAACTTTTAAAATCCTTATCTACAAAATATTTTCGTAAGTATCGCGGACTTCTTGAGGCCAAACACTTGTTTGCACTTCTCCGATATGTTTCTTGCGAAGTAAGAACATGGCCATACGAGATTGTCCAATTCCTCCACCGATTGTCAATGGGAATAGGCCATTCAATAGAGCCTTGTGCCATTCCAATTCTAAACGGTCCTCATCACCGGTGATTTCTACCTGACGACGAAGGGTTTCTTCATCTACACGAATTCCCATAGAAGACAACTCAAAGGCTCCACCTAAAGACTCATTCCAAACAAGAATATCGCCATTCAGACCCTTGTAGCCATTTTCAGACTCGCTTGTCCAGTCATCATAGTCTGGTGCACGTCCATCGTGCGGTTTACCGTCTGGTAATTCACCACCGATACCAATCAAGAAAACAGCACCAAATTCTTTACAGATCGCATTTTCACGTTCTTTTGGTGTCAGATCTGGGTAGCGTTCTACCAACTCTTCTGTATGGATAAAAGTGATTTGTTTTGGCAAGACAGACTCGATGTCATAGCGGGCTTCTACTGCTAGCTCAGTCAGGCGAATAGCCTTGTAAATCTTCTCAACTGTTTCTTTTAGGTAAGCAATGTTTCGTTGACCATTTGGAATGACCTTTTCCCAATCCCACTGATCCACAAAGACAGAGTGGGTTGCATCCAGCGAGTCTTCGTCTGGACGAAGGGCCTTCATGTGGACGAACAGACCTTCACCTTCACCGAAACCAAAACGAGCTAGAGTATGTCGTTTCCATTTAGCAAGCGAATGAACCACTTCATAGGTTTCATCAGGAATCTGCAAAACCTTGACAGATACTGGATTTTCCACACCAGATAGGTTGTCCTGCATCCCGTCACCGACCTTGCTCAAGATAGGACCTTGAACTTCGACGACTTCTAGCTTATCTTTCAAATACTGGGTAAAAGTGTTTTTGACAAAGGAAATTTCTTCTTGTTGATGAATAAAACTTTTCTTCATAGGCTACTCCTCAAAAATTTAATAAACGTATTATACACCTATTTTCAAGAAAAGAAAAGAGAAAATTTAAAAAAATCAGTGTTACTCAAAACACTGATTTCATAGACCTTTTAGTCATTGCGACCGAAAATACGGAGAATACTTAGAAAGAGATTGATAAAATCAAGATAGATACTGAGAGCCATTGACACAACCCAACCTGTTGCTGCACGACCTTGTGATTGTTCATAAGCAAGGCGAATCCTTTGGTTATCCCAAGCAATCAACCCTGAGAAAACCAAAACCATGGCTACGCTAATCATATAATCAAAGAAACCGCTAGCCAAGAAAATATTGACTACCATAGCAATCAGCAAACCGATGAGAGCTGCCATCATAGCCCGACCAAGACCACTCAAGTCTTTCTTGGTGAAGATACCAACTGCCGCCATGACAAAGAAGAGAAGGGCACTCGATACAAAGGCAGACAAAACTGTACCTGGAGTATAGAAGGCCACCACAAAACTAAGGGTAAAGCCGTTTAATACTGAGTAAAGTAAAAATACTGGAAGAGCCGCTGGACTATTCTTTGAAGCCATGCTACTGGCAACGAAAACCAAGGCCAACTCCGCAAATGTTGCAATGGTCAACCAGAGACGCCCCTGCATCAAAAAGTAAACCAACTGAGACTGAAAGACCGTCAACATAAGGCCTGATACCAAAGCGGATAGTCCGATTCCCAGACCAACAAAGGCATAAACCTTAGCGTAAAATTGATTGAGACCTGCGCGGTCATGAATAATAGTGTGATTCATCTTTTCTCCTTTTCTATGAACATCTTTCCTTGATTATAACAAAGAAAGTTAAAATTAGCTTAAATGGAAAATTAAAATACCAGCTGCAACTGCAACATTGAGACTCTCCGCCTGCCCCTTCATGCTAATATGGACCAACTGGTCTGCACTTTCAGCCATGAGGGGACTAATTCCTTGACCCTCATTTCCCATGACCAAGACAAACTGATCTAAATGAGGCAGTTCTCTGTAATCAACAGAATCTTTAGATAGGGTTGTTGCTAGCACTGGGATACCTGTCTCTTTAGCTTCCTCAAGCAGCGCTTGACTCGACATTCGATAAATAGGCAAATGGAAATGACTGCCTTGCATAGAACGTAGGGTCTTGAGACTGTAGATGTCTGCTGACTTATCTGAAACAATCACTCCTGTAAAACCTGCTGCATCCGCAGTCCGAATGATGGTTCCTACATTACCAGGATCTTGCACATCTTCCAAAAACAAGAATTTGCCCTGACTCAAATCAGCTTGTCCTACTTCTTCTTTTTGAACCACGGCAACAATTCCCTGTGGAGTCTGAGAATCCGCCAAATCTAGCAAAATATCCTCTGACACCCAGACAGTTTGCGGAAACGAGACTAACTGATCTCGGTAATTTTCTAGAGCAAAGATTTTCTCAATCGTCACTCCAGCTTGAACAGCTTCTTCAAACAAGTGCCATCCTTCAATCAAATAGGCAGACTTGCGGTATTTTTTTTGGTGTAATTTCTTGGCATTTTTTACCACAGAATTGGCTTTTGAGGTTATAATAGTCATAGAAATATTATAACACAATCAAAGGGGTTTGTATGCAAAAGGTTAGAATGATTGCCCAAGGTAGGGTGCAGGGAGTCGGCTTTCGTTGGGGTGTTTACAGCTTGGCACTTGAAATTGGTGGCATCACAGGCCGAGTATGGAATAACGACGATGGCACAGTGGAAATCTTAGCCCAAGCAGACTCATCTGCTATCATGGCAAAATTTATCCAAGAAATCCGCAAAGGACCGACACCTTTTTCAAAAGTCAGCTACTTAGATGTCCAATTGAGTAACTTTCCTCCTTACCCTGACTTTAAAATCGCAAATTAGGTCTCTAGAACTATTGTATATTTTGTAAAAAAACAGTAGAATAGAAAGGTATAATTTTTAAAGAAGGAATAAAAACAGTGAAATCTATTAAACGTTTTACACTCTCAGCTATGGGAGTGGCTATGTTGCTTGTTTTGACTGGCTGTGTTAGCGTCGATAAAGCAACAGGACAGCCAACAGGAGTCATTTGGAATACTTTCGGAGCGCCTATGGCTGAAGCTATCAAGTACTTCGCCAATGACAAGGGACTTGGTTTTGGTGTTGCTATCATCATCGTAACCATTATCGTCCGCTTGATTATCTTGCCACTTGGTATCTACCAATCATGGAAGGCAACGCTTCACTCTGAAAAGATGAACGCCCTCAAGCACGTCCTTGAGCCACACCAAACGCGTCTCAAGGAAGCAACTACTCAAGAAGAAAAACTCGAAGCCCAACAAGCTCTCTTTGCTGCTCAAAAAGAGCATGGCATCAGCATGTTTGGTGGTGTAGGATGTTTCCCTCTCCTCCTTCAAATGCCTTTCTTCTCTGCTATCTACTTTACTGCCCAACATACTGAAGGTGTTGCTCAAGCAAGCTACCTAGGCATCCCTCTAGGCTCTCCAAGTATGATTTTGGCTGCCTGCGCTGGTGTCCTTTACTATCTTCAATCACTCCTGTCACTTCACGGAGTAGAAGATGAAACGCAAAGAGATCAAATCAAGAAAATGGCTTACGTGAGCCCAGTCATGATTGCCGGCTTCTCCCTCATCTCACCAGCTAGTGTCACACTTTATTGGGTTGTCGGTGGTTTCATGATGATTCTCCAACAATTTATCGTCAACTATATCGTTCGTCCAAAACTTCGCAAAAAAGTCCGTGAAGAATTGGCAAAGAACCCACCAAAAGCAAGTGCTTTCTCTACACCAAGTGGACGAAAAGACGTTACTCCTGAACAACCAACTGCTATCACAAGCAAGAAAAAACACAAAAATCGCAACGCTGGAAAACAACGTTCGAGATAAGAAGAAAAAGGCTTAGCTGGTTTGCTAAGTCTTTTTGCAAGTCATACTCTTCGAAAATCAAATTCAAACCACGTCAGCTTCGCCTTGCCGTAGATATGGTTACTGACTTCGTCAGTTCTATCCACAACCTCAAAACAGTGTTTTGAGCTGACTTCGTCAGTCTTATCTACAACCTCAAAGCAGTGCTTTGAGCAGCCTGTGGCTAGCTTCCTAGTTTGCTCTTTGATTTTCATTGAGTATAATATAAATAGTTTAAAAGCTCACATATAAAAACTATTCAATCATAAATTAACAAGTAAATCACTATGATTTAATACAATTCACAGTTATTAAAACTTCTGCTCCATCGTCTCTATTTCTAAGCTCAACTCGGCCTTTGTGTAGTTTTGCAACTCTACATACAAAACTTAGTCCAATACCATAATGTTGTTCTTTAACCGATCTAGCTTTATCCATACGATAAAAGAGCTTTCCAAAATTATTTAAAACTTCCTCTGGAAATTCCGAACCATTATTCCATATACCTATTTTCAATTCCTTCCCCTCTTGCTCTACTCTAATTTTAATTTTAGGATTCTGTTTATCGGCGTATTCCAAAGCATTTGTTAAAATATTTTGTATGGCACGAATCAGAAGAGATGGATTTATATAATAGTTTTCAGTTCCTTTCACATTTTGTTCAAAAGAAAACTTCATCTG
>CAKQBM010000041.1 GCA_934216185.1 uncultured Streptococcus sp.
GTTGTAATATAAAAATTCTTTTCAGACATAATTTTTCCTTTCCAGGCAAATGAAACCTGTTTTTCTAACACTTCATTATATCACATTTTTAATGATTTTCGATAGGGAAACCCATACAAAAACAAGATAGACGAGTGTCCATCTTGTTGATCTTATTCATAACGAAGGGCTTCGATTGGGTCAAGTTTCGATGCCTTGTTGGCTGGCAAGACCCCAAAAACTATACCCACGCTAGCCGAAACTGCAAGACTAAATAGGGCAACTGGGATCGATACCCCCACCTCTATACCCGCAATCAAGCCTTGCAGTAACAAACCTGCTAAGGCAGTTAAACCACTTGCAATTGTCAAGCCAATTAATCCACCTAACAAGGTCAAAATCATGGATTCAATCAAAAACTGGATTAAAATATTAGCACGAGTTGCACCCAAAGCCTTACGGAGACCAATTTCACGGGTACGCTCTGTCACCGAAACCAACATGATATTCATAACACCAGTTCCTCCAACAAAGAGAGAAATACCTGCAATGGCACTAATAATCGTCGTCATAAAACTAAACGTTTGTTGAACTTCTGCAAATGCAGCTGACTCATCTGATACTTGATATTCTCCCTGTTGCAAGCCAGCAAGCTCTGTCATTTTTCGTGCTAATTCTGGACCCAGAGTTTGAGTCAAGCTTGTGTCATTCACTCGAAAGACAATATTAGCTATTTCATCTACATTAAAATTCGCAGCAAGGGAAGTATTTGTGGTAATGGGCAAGCCACCAAAACCATATATTTTTGAACGTTTAGCCTCTGGACTAGTATAAACCCCAATAACCCGGTAACTAAATCCATTGACTTCTACAACCTTGTTAATAGCCTCTTGAGGAGAGCCAAATAAACTAATGGACAATTCTTCATCAAGTAAAATGACACTTGCAAACTCTTTGAAATCTTGCTCTCTCAGACTACGACCTGCAAGAATTTCATTGTTAACAGCCTCCATATAGGTTCTATTCCCGCCTGTCAAATTGGCATTTTCAACCTTTTTATCTTTATAAGTCAAGATGGCGTTCGTTGAGTTGGTTACATAGTAATTATCCACTCCCTTGAGTTTGGCTGCCTCCTTGACCCAAGATTCTTGCGGTTTTGGTGGTTCAACATGAACTTCCTCTTCTTTTCCAGAAACCGTAAAAGCTGATTGTTTCTGAGTAAAAGACCCATCTTTACTTTTTTTAGAAGAGAAAAAGACACTAATATTCTTCTGAGATTTGGTCATATCTTTGTTGAGTTGACGAGATAGGGAGTCACCTAGAGCCATAATCACAACAACTGATGAAACACCGATAATAATCCCAATCATGGTAAGCAAAGAACGCATCTTGTGAGCCATAATAGATGAAAAGGCAAATTTCAGATTCTGCATCTTAGTTTTCCTCCTTTTCTAACTGAGCACTATCAGACGAAATGACTCCATCTCGAATGACAATCTGGCGTTTAGCATACGCAGCTATTTCAGGTTCATGCGTTACCATGATAATGGTTTTTCCTTCTTTGTTCAAGTCAACCAATAGTTGCATAATTTGATTCCCTGTTTTAGTATCCAAGGCTCCTGTCGGTTCATCCGCTAGGATGATAGAAGGATTGTTTACCAAGGCACGCGCGATAGCCACACGTTGCTTTTGACCACCAGATAATTCAGAGGGCAAATGGTGACTACGTTCTGTCAATTCAACCTTATCTAGATATTCCTCAGCTAACTTGCGCCGTTTTGAAGCCGAAACTCCCGCGTAAATCAAGGGCAATTCTACATTTTGCAGAGCATTGAGTTTAGATAGAAGAAAGAACTGCTGAAAGACAAAACCGATTTGTTGGTTGCGAACCTTGGCTAGTTGTTTTTCACCCAATCCAGCCACTTCTTGACCTTCAAGATAATACTCTCCACTACTTGGTGTATCCAACATACCAATCGTATTCATGAGAGTAGACTTACCCGAACCAGATGGTCCCATGATGGCAACAAATTCACCCTCATTCACTTCTAGGTTGATATTTTTGAGAACCTGCAGTTCTTGGTCACCGTTACGGTAGCTTCTGCAGATATTTTTTAGACTAATTAGTTGCTTCATCAGCCTTCACCTCTTTTCCTTCCTCTAGAGAAGACGTTGGGTTACTGATGACCTTGACTCCATTTGTCAGACCTGAAGTGATTTCTTGGTTGTCTGCATCAGCATTGCCCAAACCAACTTCCACTTTCTTGGCCTTTTTCTGCTCGTCAAGCACCCAGACATAGTTCTTATCATTTTCAGTCACAACACTTGTTAGAGGAACCAAAATGGCTTTACTCTTATTCTTGACCTCAACACTTACTGAGAATCCTTGTTTCAAATCACCGATTTCACTTGTAACATCGATGGTATATGGATATTTAGAACCAGAATTACCACCTGCTGCGGCAGTAGCTGCACTTGCTGCTTCACCATTGTTTTTAGGGTAGTCAGAAATGTAGCTAATCTTACCAGTCCAGCTCTTATCTTGGTAAACTTTAGAAGTAAAGGTTACTTCTTGTCCTACAGAGAGGTTGGCAAGGTTATATTCAGATAGTTCCCCCTTAACTTGCAAGTTTTCATTGCTAACGACATGAACTACCACCTGGCTAGCTCCAGTTGGAGATTTAGAAACATTACGGTTGACTTCGACCACAGTTCCCTCTAGGGTACTGAGAACCGTCATGGCATCCAACTGACTTTGAGCCTTGCTTAATTGCGCTGCTGCATCTGCACGGGCATCACGAGCATCACCCAATTGAGCATCAATAGAGGATACTGAATTTCCTGCGACTGGAGCTGGAGTTTGCGTTGCAGTTCCTTCGCCTCCTGCTGGTGTTGGCAACTGTGGAGCCGGAGCTGAAGTGGCTTCATTGCGTGCTTGGTTGAGTTCGTTGATATGACGATCTGCCTTAGCTACTGCTCGACTCGCTGAATCATAGGCCGCCTGAGCTTCTGAGCTACTGTACTTGACTAAAGCCTGCCCTTCGCTGACCTTATCACCCACAGAAACAAGGATTTCATCTAAATCACCCTTACTAGCATCAAAATAAACATATTGTTCATTTTTTGCCGTTACTGTCCCTGACAATAAAACAGAGGATGCCACGCTTCCTTCCTTGGCAACAACAAGATGAGTAGCCTCATCTTTTATAGCAGTCTGAGAAGGTTGTCTAAAGAGCAAAATGCCCCCAGCACCTAATACAACTACACTCGCAGCACCGATTGCTGCATACAATTGCCACTTTTTAGCTTTACCATTCTTTTTCATAATGAAACTCCTTTTTGATTTAAAGTTCTTAACAATATTATACAAAAATTATCAATTTGAAACAATAACATTTCAGAACGAAATAATGACATTTCAGGATTTAATTATTGTTCGGAATTCATTTTACAATCATTGTACTAGTTATATCATACACTTTATTTTTCTTTTTTGCAAGCCTTTTCTTGAATTTTTTTGTACGTAGCAGATTTTTGCAATCAAATCAAAAAAAAGATAGAATATGACTATCAAAAAATGACACTCGACTATTTAAAAGAGTACAAAGGAGTTTTCAATGAGAGAATACGATATCATCGCTATCGGTGGAGGTAGCGGAGGAATTGCTACCATGAACCGTGCTGGTGAACACGGAGCTAAAGCAGCCGTTATTGAGGAAAAGAAACTAGGTGGAACCTGTGTCAATGTCGGCTGTGTTCCTAAAAAAATCATGTGGTACGGGGCGCAAATCGCTGAGACTTTCCATCAATTTGGAGAAGACTACGGCTTTAAGACTACTAATCTTAACTTTGACTTTGCAACCCTACGTCGCAATCGTGAAGCCTACATTGATCGCGCTCGTTCTTCTTATGATGGCAGTTTTAAACGCAACGGTGTAGACTTGATTGAAGGTCATGCTGAATTTGTAGATTCTCATACTGTCAGCGTAAATGGTGAACTGATTCGTGCTAAACATATCGTGATTGCTACTGGTGCCCATCCAAGTATTCCAAATATTCCTGGTGCTGAGCTAGGTGGCTCTTCTGATGATGTATTTGCCTGGGAAGAACTTCCAGAGTCAGTCGCTATTCTAGGCGCTGGTTATATCGCCGTTGAATTGGCTGGCGTGCTCCACACTTTTGGTGTCAAGACAAACCTCTTTGTTCGCCGTGATCGCCCTTTACGTGGTTTTGATTCTTACATCGTTGAAGGTTTGGTCAAGGAAATGGAAAGAACAAACTTGCCACTTCATACTCACAAAGTCCCTGTCAAGTTAGAAAAAACTGCTGAAGGCATTACCATTCATTTCGAAGATGGTACTAGTCACACAGCTAGCCAAGTTATCTGGGCTACGGGTCGCCGTCCAAACGTTAAGGGCTTGCAACTTGAAAAAGCTGGAGTAACTCTGAACGAACGTGGCTTTATCCAAGTGGATGAATACCAAAATACTGTTGTTGAGGGAATCTATGCTCTAGGTGATGTAACTGGTGAAAAAGAGCTGACTCCAGTTGCTATCAAGGCTGGGCGTACCCTATCTGAACGTCTCTTTAACGGCAAAACAACTGCTAAAATGGATTACTCAACTATTCCAACCGTTGTCTTTTCACACCCTGCTATCGGAACGGTTGGATTGACAGAAGAGCAAGCTATCAAAGAATACGGTCAAGATCAAATCAAGGTTTACAAATCAAGCTTTACTTCTATGTACTCTGCTTGCACTTACAACCGTCAAGAAACACGTTTCAAATTGATCACAGCTGGTTCAGAAGAAAAAGTTGTCGGACTTCATGGAATTGGATACGGTGTTGATGAAATGATTCAAGGATTTGCCGTTGCTATCAAAATGGGAGCAACCAAGGCTGACTTTGATGCAACTGTGGCGATTCACCCAACTGCATCTGAAGAATTTGTAACCATGCGTTAATCGAAATAAAAGAAGCAGAGCAAGAAACACTTCTAAATATCAAAAAGCGAGTATTTCCGTAGTTGGAGATACTCGTTTTCTTATGTTTTATTTTATAGTATGTTGAAGTAAGATATGCAAAAATCAATTAACAAACCATAGCAAAATACAAGGATTATAATACAATCATTTATTCTTTTCTTTAAAAGATTCATATATTTTTTTATATAACTCTTTTATATCTTTTTTCTGAGAATTCAACTCTTCTTTACCGTAGTCAAAGTTTGCTACCACAAATCCCTCGCCATCATCAGAAAAAGTAAAAAATTCTATTTCAATTAGTTTATTATGCTTAGAGTCCTCTATGGTGTCTCCTAAACCATTATTGAATTTCTTCACTTCTTCTTCACGAACTCCGAACCCCGTAGCAGCTCCATTTGCAATGATGTTTGAAAATACTTCTTCAGAAGACTCTGCTTCTTTCACAGTTATGAAGTATGTAGCTTCTTCCGTTTCTACTTGTTTCACTTTATTCCATTTTTCTGTATCACTAGAAGAAAGCGTATAGACTGTTAACTCCACCGTTGGTTTAATGGTATTTTCTTTTGTAATCATTTGTTTTCCAAAAAAGAAGAAGGCAAGTAACCCAGCTACAAAGATCAAAGCAATATAAATTATCTTTTTCATACATTATACCCTATATCTTTCATGTCAATTATCACATCAACTTCGTTATAGACAGCTGGATCATGCGTCGCTATTATAACATATTTGTCTTCATCTTTTTCATTTAATAACAAACGAATGATTTCTTTTCCAATCTCACCATCTAAAGCTCCTGTGGGCTCATCTGCTAAAATAATTTTACGTGGTTTCATTAACATTCTGGCAATAGCTACACGTTGAGCCTGCCCACCAGACAATTCGTATATTTTTTGATGTAAATAGTCACTTGACAGTCCTACTTTTTCAAGTACGTCAGTTATTGTTTTTTTGTCTTTAGTGATAAGGCTCAGATTATCATATACTGTTTTGTTATCTATTAAAGAATAATTCTGAAATACATATCCAACAGTATTTTTAAAAAAAGTTCTTTCTTTTATCTTCCAAATATCTTGTTTATCAACTAAAACATTCCCACTGTCAATTTTTTCTAATCTTCCTATAATATTAAGAAGGGTACTTTTACCGGAGCCAGAACCTCCAATCAATGCATAGCTTTTTCCAGATTCAAATATTAAATTTAAGTCTGTAAAGATCTTCTTTGAGCCGAAACTCTTTGAAACGTTCAAAAGGTCAATTGTCATGATTCATCTCCTTTTAAAATTTTAGTGTAGCTTTCAGATAATTTCCTAAAACTCATTATGATTGACAACATCAAAACTAGCAGAGAAGCCGCTCCAATATATAACAACTCTATTTGCCCTGTCATAAGAAATGTAAATAGAATAACCATTGTAATAGTCATCATAAAATATTTGAGACTTGAAATTGCTATATATGTTTTTGACAGACCCAAAATGATTTTTTTCACATATTCATTCTGTTTTAGAGTAATAAAAAGTTGGACATATTGATAAATGAGTATAAAGACAATACTGTAAATTATCTTCTGCAAGATTTGTGATAGTAGAATTTGGTGCTCTAAGGATTGGATCTTTAATTTCACAATTTGGTAAACATCTACTGGATTCATTGAGAAATTCAACGGGACAGTCATCTCATTTATTTTTTTTACCGCTTCAGGACTAAAAAGAGATTTATATAGTATGTTACTAGCCAAAGAAAACTTATTATTTTCCATCATTTTGTCCGTATCTAACACAACAACTATATTATCTTTGCTATCTGCTACATTTGCCAGCGGTAAAATATCTTTCATTTTAAGATTATTATCAGCATCCTCATTAAAATAAAAAATTTTTTCCCCATCAGGAATTATTTGTACTGCAAGCTGTTCTTTTGTATAATTTGTTCCAATAAATTGTTCTGCTACAACTGTATTCTCAATAGATTTCTGGTTTTCTTTCCACTTCTCAGGAATATAGATAGTTGCTATCTTATTATCTAAAAGATGATAGTTTGTTCCATTCACTTTATTTTGTAGGTTAGCACCTGTTTGATTAATATAAATCAACTCTTTATTTATTTCTGGATTCGTTATCCCGTCATTTTCTAATTGTTTAGAAAAATTTTCTATAACATGTGAAGTTTTCATGAAATCTGGAACATATGCCGAAGATCGTTCTATATATAAAAAATCTAAGTTTTTTAAGGAAGCAGCTATCTGTAGATACTTACCATCTGAATCACTAACTTCTCCATTTTTAGCAGAGTTACTTTCAATTCCAAGGAACTCAATTCTTCTCCAATCTTTTACTGTATCCCATGGTACTAAATTCTGTATCTGTATGTTAATACTAGATTGACTACTCTTTGTTTCTTGTAAAAAAATTCCTGAGACAAGGATGATAATCGAAATAATAGCAAGCCATACGACAAAAATAAGCTTGTTTTTTGCCTTGTTTTTGATAATTTCAATGGGCTTTTCAATCTGAATCGTCAACCAAAATAAAACAAAAGTAATAAGATCAATGATTTGAAATAGTATAAAATTCGTTAAAAGCAGAGAGAAAAATAACTTAGAACTATAGGTGAAGAAACCATTACCCAAAAAAGAGCTGTAAGAAATCATCAATAAAGCCATCATAATCAGTTCAAAAATAATAGAAATGACATACTCTCTTCTAAGGTCGTATACAGGCAAGCCCAAAGAACGTCGTATCACTCCTTCTTTGATCTGCCTCGTTCTAACAACAAATAAAACAACTAATAAAGTTAAGTAAATGGAACCCATTAACAGTATTCTTAAAGTTCCAGTAAATTGTAATATTCCTCCTATATACCAAGGATAAGCCATATATACTGTTTGTAGTCCAGTCATCGTAAGTGGTTTCAAACTGTCTACATCCATTTTCCCAAGTGTGTAATACATCCCTACTATTGGTGCTGACTTTAATTGTTCATTATTTACATCATCAAAATTTACATACTTCAACTGACCCGAACTCTGAACGATTGGCTTGTAAATGGTAACCTTTTCCGTTTTTGATAAGTCACGAACCATTTCGTATATTTCATTATTAGAAAGATTACTTTTTCCTTGGATAGAAAAAGCACCATCAATTGGTAAAGGTATGGGGATTTCGGTATCACTAATAGTGACCAGACCAATTGTAGCAATCAAACAAAAGAAGAATCCAATGATACATAATTTTAATTTCATAAGCAATTACCATATTACAAAAGACCCTATTTTATAATTGGGTCTCTTGTTTTCATAAATTATTTTTTAAAATCTATAATAATCCCAATATGCATTTAAGCGAACATCGTTCCAAGATTTTGTTGCACTTGAATATGCCCATCCATAATCTTTTTTATCCTGAGCTTTAACTGTCCCCCAAAAATTCGTTACTGAAGATTTTGATCCAATATTATCTGGAGAACTAACAAGGTAATTCGAATAACCATAGTTATCATTTACACCATATTCCCATACATCAATAATGGGACTTGGAGCAGGGTGTGCTGTAGTTGCACTAACAACACTAGCTACAGTAGCAAATCCAAAACTGAAAAAACTTGCAACTAGAAAAACAGATGCTTTCTTATTAATTCTTTTTTTCATTTTACTTCTCCTTGAATTTAAATATTTGATGAAGATTAAATAATAGTCCCTTTTTAGTCCCTCCATATTACTTTAATATGAATTGATTATATTTAGGTTTTTAATCACCGTTATGGTATCTAGAGTCGTTAAAATATCTCATAACTACCCCTCCTTTTAAAATTGAACATACCTGAATGTATCCGTTTACATTTATGATTATAACGCTTATTTTTTAGTTTGTCAAGTATTTATAGTATATTTTTTATTGATAAAATGGGATTATCTATAAAGGCGATTTACAAATCAACAAAACAATTATCCAACTCAACCAGTAAGCAAAATCAGCTGTTACAGTTTTTGTTACCTTGTTTTTAAAAATCGGTTGACAATAATTCCGCTATGAGTATAATAGTTACTATACATCAGAAAAGAGGTTAACTATTTTGAAAAAAGCTCACGTTTATGCTATCCCTGCTATTGGGGCTGCTCTCATTGCTGTTTTGGCACAAATCAGTCTTCCAATTGGACCCGTCCCCTTCACTCTGCAAAACTTTGCAATCGGCTTGATTGCCACTGTCTTTAGACCGAGAGAGGCTGTACTTTCTGTTGGACTCTATCTTCTTCTAGGTGCTATCGGTCTTCCTGTCTTTGCAGGAGGAGGAGCTGGTTTTCAGGCTTTAGTTGGCCCCACTGCAGGCTATCTTTGGTTTTATCTCGTTTACTCTGGACTTACTTCTTCCCTAACCAACAGCAAGAGTGGGATTGTCAAGATTTTTCTTGCAAACCTCTTGGGTGATGCCCTGGTCTTTGTCGGCGGGATTCTCAGCTTGCATTTCCTAGCTGGAATGGCATTTGAAAAAGCTCTTGTTGTTGGAGTCATTCCCTTTATAATTCCAGACCTTGGTAAACTTCTGGCTATTAGTTTTATTAGCCGTCCACTACTTCAACGCCTTAAAAATCAGGCTTACTTTGCTAACTAAAAAGGATATCGAGTTGTCATGACTCAGTATCCTTTTCTTTCATTTTGAAAACTTATACTCAATGAAAATCAAAGAGCAAACTAGGAAACTAGCCGCAGGTTGCTCAAAACACTGTTTTGAGGTTGTAGATAGAACTGACGAAGTCAGCTCAAAACATTGTTTTGAGGTTGTGGATAGAACTGACGAAGTCAGCTCAAAACATTGTTTTGAGGTTGTGGATAGAACTGACGAAGTCAGTAACCATACACATACGGCAAGGCAACGCTGACGCGGTTTAAATTTGATTTTCGAAGAGTATTAGTTTCCTTTAAAGGCATCCACCATCGTTTGAAATTCTTCATTGGAGAGAGTAATCCCTTTGCCCATTTTAGTATGATCTGGACTCCAAGCACGAATATCAAACTTAGCAGGAGCACCATTAAAGCTCACACGGTTAATTTCCTTGGTCCAACCTTTTTCGTTTTCAGAAAGAGTCAACAAGTGCTCTTCGATTTCAAATGTAAATTCTGCCATTTTCTTCTCCTTTTTTAGTTTCATTAGTTTATTCGTAAAATCTTGTAGATTTTAGGAAAATTTTATATAATATTGATATAAAAGAAGGGAGGCCAATATGAGACATAAATTCCAGCAAGTTCTAGGTAAAATACATGACTTTTTAAATGGACATGACCAACCAGACCAGACTGAAAGCAACTCCCTTACAGCCACTATTGAAGAGGCTATCCAGAAACAAACCGCTGTTCACCTTATCTTGTCTGAGACAAGCTTTACAGGTGACATCATCAAATACGATCAGCAAGGACAGCAAATTATCGTGAAAAATTTTGCCAAAAATGTGACCCGTATTATCCGCATAAGCGATATTCAACGCCTGCGATTTGTCCCTTCAACTGTCCAAACAGCCCAAAAAAATAGATTTAAGAAAGAGTGAGATGTAGTTGCTTCATCCCACTCTTTTTCTTAGCGAATTTGTTCGAAATGTAAATGAACAGCGATATGGTCTCCATAACCACTTCTTTCCAAGTCACGTTGTAGACGATAGGAAATGTAGTGTTCTGCGATAGTAATGTAACCTGCTCCCAGTAAACGATGCTCAACCAAAGACTGAATCATGCTAATGGTAGCACGTTCCACCTTGGCTTCTTCCAAATCCAAAACCACTTTCTTAGTGACTTGTGCAAGATTTTGACGCAAATCATCTGTCAATACATAGACAGTCTGAGCTGCTTTTAAGATAGCTTGGTAAATCTTATCTGGATTAAATTCAGCAATTTCTCCATCACGTTTGATTACTTGCATAGGTATCTCCTTTATTCTTTGTTTTCTTTGATTTCTTTGATTTCTGCCAGTATTTTTTCTTCTTCTACTGTCAGTTGATAATGTTCAAGCAAATCCGGTCTGCGTTCATAGGTTTTCTTTAAACTCTCATACAATCGCCACTGACGAATCTTTTCATGGTGCCCGCTCATCAGTACATCTGGCACGACCATACCTCGATAATCGTAGGGACGTGTGTACTGAGGATATTCGAGAAGGCCTGAAGAAAAACTATCATCTTGGTGGCTAGACTCCTTGCCAATCACTTCTGGAATCAGGCGTACCGTAGCATCAATCATGGTCATAGCCGCCAACTCTCCACCAGTCAAGACATAGTCGCCTAGGGAAATTTCATCGGTTACCAAGGTCTTGATGCGCTCGTCATAACCCTCATAGTGCCCACAGATAAAGATTAGCTCTTCCTCTTGAGCCAAACTCTCAGCATAAGCCTGATCAAACTGCTTTCCAGCAGGATCAAGGAGAATGACGCGCGGATTTTTCTTTTCAATAGCATCAAAGGCATCGAAAATAGGTTGCGCTCGGAGCAACATCCCCTGACCGCCTCCGTAGGGCTCATCGTCGACATGGCGGGCCTTTTCAGCATATTCTCGAAAATTATGATACTGGATATCCAAGAGCCCTTTTTCGCGAGCCTTTCCAACGATTGAGTGCTCCAGTGGAGAAAACATCTCTGGAAAAAGGGTTAAAATATTAATCTTCATCGTCTAATCCTTCTAAGATTTCCACATCGACGCGGTTATTTGGAATATCAACATTGAGAACCACTGGTGGGATATAAGGCAAGAGCAAGTCACGTTTACCTTTTCTCTTGACCACCCAGACATCGTTGGCACCTGGTTGCAGGATTTCTTTGATGGTTCCAATCAAGTTATCACCCTCATATACTTCCAAACCGATAATCTCGTGATAGTAAAATTCACCATCATCTAAGTCATTCAAATCTTCCTCAGCGACCTTGAGACTGTATCCCTTATACTTTTCGATAGCATTGATATGGTACATATCTTTGAATTTAATAATGTCAAAGTTCTTCTGTTTACGGTGGCTAGCGATGGTCACTGTTTGAATAAACTGATCTTTTTCATCAAACAAAGCCAGCTCCACCCCTTTTTTAAACCGTTCTTCTGCAAAATCCGTCACAGACAAGACTCGCATCTCACCCTGCAACCCCTGCGTATTAACGATTTTCCCAACATTAAAGTAGTTCATCTTGTCTCCTGTAGTCTATTTCTATCCATCTTATTCTGAGAATTCTCGAATAATAGTCGCAATTTTTTCTGATTCTGACCATTGTAAATAATGGTGATTCCCTCCTAAAATGAGTTTAGTATTGGAAGTCCAATATTCTGATTCTCTGTACTCTTTTGCTCTATAAGGCTGACAAAAGATAAATACAGGGATATAAGATTCTATAGATACATTCTCAAAATCTTCCTCAGTAATCTCTCCAGATATCTGAAATCCTGGATCTTAATTTTCTAACTCTGAACCTTTTTCTTGCATTATTTCCCAGATTTCTTTATTAATTTCAGGGCTAAATGTGGCTTGAACTAAGTTCTTAAAATAAAGTTCAGGACCATACTCGTCAATCAGCCTCATCTGCTCTTCCATTTCTGGATAAGGATTTTCTGAAAAATCAGCAAACATGACTTTTTTAGTTGTCGGTTCCATTGCTACTAAAGCCTGACACTTAATTGGTTTCTTGAGCAATTTACAAGCTAAAATTCCACTCAAACTATGTACACAAAGTATATATTCAGAAATCCCTAATTCTTCAAGTACTTCATAAACCGCATCTGCAAGATTATCTAGATTTTTTCCAGCTTGGTCATGAATCGGACTCCTACCTGTGTTCGGAAAATCAATTGTCAAATAACCAATTGTAGGAGGAAGTTTTTCAAGTATAAGTGAAAAATTTTCATAACTCGGTAGTAAACCTGCGCCACTTAAACAAACTAATATTTTCTTTTGCTTTTGATAGGTAACAGAGAGACTACCAATTTCTGTATATACTTCAAACCTCTTCATAAAGAAATCCACTCATTCTATATAATGAATTATTAAAAATCCTTATCCTTTATTTTATCACGTTCTATGGATTTTCTCAAGTTGGAGGAAGAGGACATCAACTCTTGTCCCCCTTTAAAAATCCTTCCAAATCACGTTCATGTTGGTACTTAATGGCTGCAGTTTTGTCTTTTTCAAAGATAGTCTTGGTTAGATCTATCTCGTTGATGGCTGCAATTGCGACGGTGTAGTGAATGACATCAGCCAGTTCTTTTGCTAGTTCCTCGTTCGAATCTTGAACGCCCTCTTTTCTACCAGAACGACCATTCAAAACCTCAGCTACTTCTCCGACTTCCTCCACTAACTTCATAAA